>SOKD01000088.1 GCA_004376305.1 Candidatus Cloacimonadota bacterium
CGCCGTCTCCTATCAGCGTGAAATCCATCCGCTTTGGTGAACCGATGTTACCCGAAACAACCACATCAGTATTAATTCCAATACCAATATTAACCGGCTTTTTACCGTCTGCCAAACGCTTTGCATTCCACTCGTTCAGTTCGGTCATCATGGAAATAGCCACACGAACTCCCCTATCCTCGTCGTCGGCATGAGCGATCGGCATACCAAATGCGGCCATAATAGCGTCTCCAATAAATTTATCAAGCATGCCTCCTTCACGTTGTATACATTCCACCATAATTGTGAAATATTCGTTCAATAATGAGACGGTTCCTTGTGCGCCAAGTTCCTCGGTCAATGTGGTAAAATCACGAACGTCTGAGAAAAGCATTGTAACGGTAGTGCTTTTGCCACCTAGAATGTCTTTGTCCTTTTCCATGAGTTGGTCTGCAAGAGCTGGGTCGATATACCGTGACATGGTAGACTTAATACGCTTTTCACTGCTGATATCCTCAATCATAATCATTGACCCGAGTTTCTTTTGATCCACGCTAATTAAGGGTAGGACTGTCAAATTTACTGACAACTCTTCTCCTCCGAACTCGAAATCCGCATCCATGGTAATGTCGGATTCCTGGGTCTCATCAACCCGTTGAATTCTCTCTAAAACCCATGCATTGGCGCCAGTGAAAAAATCAGTTGAATGCCGGTCTATAATATCCTCCGCTGAAATCTTCATGATACTCAAGCCTGCCGCATTGCAAGTAACGATTTTTCCTTCTTCGTCCAAGGTGATCACACCGTTCGACATACTCTCCAGCATACTCTCGCTGTAATTCTTCATGTTCTGGACATCATCGAAAAGCTTCGCGTTCTCAAGAGCGATGGAAATCTGGGCTGTGAAAGCTTTCAGACGAGACTCATCCTCATCCAAAAAGGGGCCTCCGTGTTTGTTGAGCGCCTGGGTTACGCCAATCGTTTTGCCGTCTTTGTTGATTACAGGAACGCAGAGAATGGAACGTGTAAAGAAACCTGTTTTTTTATCGAAGTCCGGGTTAAACTTGAGATCCGCATATGCATGTGGAATGTTAATAGATTCCCCGGAGGTGAAGACGGTCCCTGCGATGCCCAGATGATTGGGAAAACGGATTTGCGTTGCGCCTAATCCCTCGCCCACCTGTGAAAACAGTTCATTTGTTTTCTCATCATTGATAAAGAGTGTCGAACGTTCGCAGTTGAGTATTTTGGTTGCCTCGGCCATAACCTTTTGTAAAAGGACTCCCAGGTCAATCTCAGAAATTAAATCAGAGACAACATCAAAATATTCCATCTCCTGCAACCGTGACCTCTTCATTTGTTCAACGAATTGTGTGCTTTGCAGAGAGATTGCAGTCTGCATGGTCATGGCTTCAAGGAGCAACATGTCCTTCTTGGTAAATCTTCCCTTTTTTTTGTTGAGAGCTTGAGCAGCACCAATAATTTTACCATTAACTGTCTTGATCGGAACACAAAGGATGGATTTGGTGACGTAACCGGTTTGTTCGTCAATGGTTCGGTTGAAACGGTCATCTGTATAAACATCATGAATAATCAGACTTTTACCGGTCGTGAATACATAGCCGGCCACTCCGCTGTCATTCATAATTCTGATTTCTCGTTCAATATTTCCCAGGGCGATTCGGGAATACAATTCGCCGGTCTTATTATCGTTCAAAAATATAGTGCCTCGATCCGCATTCAACTCTGAAATAGTGATGTTCACGAGTGTCTCGAGAACTTCATCCAGCGTTTCAACAGCTGCCATTTTTTTTGAAATGTTGAGCAGTATCTCCACCTGTTGGAGTTTTATCCCCTTACTAGTTGAAAAATTGCTCCGAACAGGTTTTGTGCTCTGTTTTTGGTTAGAGCTACTTTCCATCACGTTCCTCCAGACTCTCGCGCAGAACACTGATCATCTTTTTGAGTTGTTTTCCCTCATCTACTGCATTCTGCCTTATTTTTTGTATATTTTCTTTATAGGTAATTTCTTTGAGTTCCAATTCGTCGCGTAACGCAGTTATTGTTTCTTTGAGCCGTACAATATCATTTTTGGCAAGACTTAGGTCTTTCTGTATATTTTCGGCTTTTTCAAATTTCATATTTTCCATTTCATGGCGCATAACGGCTATTGTATTTTTGAGTTGAGCAATCTCATTATTTGCGCCGGCAAGAGAATTCTGTATTCTTTCTTCATTTTCGATCTTTAGTCTCTCTAATTTCTCTCGTAGCACAACAATCGTATCTTTTATATGTAGGTTTTCGATTTTAACTCTATGTAATTCATCGATTTCAGGCTTAGGGTTCATTTGAAAATCTCTCATGTTTATCCTACTAGTTAGGTGCTTAATAATTAATTTTTTGCTTCTTATGGCAAAAATAATTTTAATTTTATGATAAAATGTATATCCGAAATGCAACAATATGTCAATTCAGAAGAGTATGGTTTCAAAATGTCCATTTTGTTGATTGCTTTTTAGTTATTTGAACAATGCCTCAGTTTCTGAAAAGGTTGGTGCTGAAAATATCATACTTCCCATTATTAAACAAAAGATTCCATATGTTGCAAATGCAGAGTTAAAATGATAAACAG
>SOKD01000379.1 GCA_004376305.1 Candidatus Cloacimonadota bacterium
CGTTAATGAGTGATTCAACGGTTTTTTTAGCTAGTAGAAGGTTTGAAGCAGTTATAATCTCTATATATACTGATTATGATAGCTATAAAAGCGATAGGACTAGGATTATGCAGGTTTTAAAGGAGAATAAATGGATTGCTGAGGAGCCTATGATTAGAACGTATGGTTTAAGCACAATGGTTTTTATTAAAGATTTTAAATTTGCACCTATTGCCAGTAAAATAGTAGGCTGTGACTTTTGGGTGAAAAAGCTCTTAAATATATGAATTTGTATTCATGTTGCCATGAAACTTTTTGAGTATCGGGGGAAGGAACTGTTTGATAAGTACGGAATCTCGGTTCCAAATGGAAAGCTGGTGAATAATGAGAATGATTTTTCAGATTTGAAATTTCCTTTTATTCTTAAAGCACAAGTTCCAATTGGGGGACGTGGAAAGGCAGGTGGGATAAAGTCAGTTGAAAACAAAAAGGATGCAAAAGAAAAATTATCGCAGATTCTCGGGATGGATATCAAGGGATTTACCGTACGAAAGGTACTTGCAGAGGAAAAGGTTGACATCAAGAAAGAATTGTACATGAGTATCATGCTAGACCGCTCTCAAAGAACTTCTCTTTTGATGGTGAGTGGCAAAGGTGGAATGGATATTGAAAGTGTACCTGATGATCTTATTTTTAAGGAGTGGATAAATCCATTCATCGGTATTCAACCATTTCATATACGTGGAACAATTTCAAAGCTGAAACTTGAAAAAGAAGAAGGAAAACAAGTAGCAAATGTCCTTTCAAAACTTTATAAGATGTTTAGGGAGTATGACTGTGAGCTTGTTGAGATCAACCCATTGATCATTTCATCGGATGGTGATGTTATTGCTCTTGATTCTAAGGTTACCATTAATGATGATGCATTGTATCGTCATTCTGATATTGTCGCTGAAAATGTTGAGCTTACTCTCTTAGAGAAGGATGCAAAAGAGAAAGGAATCGCATTTATTCAGTTGAATGGAAATATTGGTGTGATAGCAAACGGTGCTGGTTTAACAATGGCAACGCTTGATGCATTAACACATTTTAAGGGGGATGGAGGTGTGTTTTTGGACCTTGGTGGTACTGATGATCCTGAAAAAGTAAAGCAGGCTTTTAAACTCATGAAGAAGGCAAAACCAAGTGTGATATTTCTAAATTTATTTGGCGGGATTACAAAATGTGATACTGTTGCAATAGGAGTGAAAGCAGTGATTTCTAAGGAGGGAATCGATTGTCCAGTAGTAACACGTATTAAGGGTATGAATGAGGATATTGCAAAGGAGATTTTGAAGGATGCAGGACTGATTACCGCTGCGACTTTGCAGGATGCTGCTCAGAAATCTTGTGATCTTGCTGGAGGTAAATAGATGTCGATTTTTGTTGATGAAAAAAACAAAGTACTGGTTCAGGGTGCAACAGGTCATCAAGGTGTGTTTCATATTGGTGAGATGTTGAATTTTGGAACAAAAGTTGTTGCTGGTGTTACTCCAGGTAAGGCTGGTCAGGAAGTCCATGAAGTCCCTGTTTTTGATACTGTCATGGATGCTGTTGTTGAAACCGATGCAAATACTTCTTTAGTACTTGTTCCTGCCCGTTTTGCAAAGGATGCCGTGTTTGAAGCACTTGATGCTGGTATCAAAACAGTAGTTGTAATTACTGAGAATATTCCGTTTCATGATGCGATGGAGTTTGTTCATTATGCAAAATACAAAGATGCAATACTTATTGGTCCTAATTGTCCAGGGATTGCAAGTCCAGGGAAAACCAAAATAGGTATATTACCAGGCGGTATTTTCATGGAGGGGAATGTTGGTGTTGCTAGTCGTTCTGGTACACTTACGTATGAGATTGTGAATTCTTTGAAAGAAAAAGGTATGGGACAGAGTACATGCGTTGGACTTGGTGGTGATCCAATCATTGGTACGACGTTTATCGACGCGCTTGATGCTTTTGAACAAGATAAAGATACAAAAGCAGTTGTATTGGTTGGTGAAATCGGTGGTACTGCTGAAGAAGATGCCTCCGAGCATATTATCGAACATATCAGTAAACCAATGTTTGCATTTATCGCTGGAAGAACAGCACCTCCTGGGAAACGTATGGGACATGCAGGAGCCATCATTGCACGGGGGAAGGGAACTGCAAAGTCAAAGATTGAAGCATTTGAAAAAGCAGATGTGAAACTTGCTCGTTTTCCAACAGATATTGCAGACCTTGTTGAGAAATATAGTTAAATAATATAGATAATTTTGTAATTAGTGTAATAGTCATCATGATGGGTTACAACTTTTGTGCCTGCACAATTTTGTAGATTTCACAACTACGGTTCAATATTCAATTTATGCATATACGAAATCAGATTAATTTGTAACCCATCAAATTGACCATTACGAGGAAATTAATTCAACTAGGACAGACGAAGAGCTTGAGAAATTAAAGAGGAACACTATTCAGTTGATTGATATTATTGAGGCTGCTAATGAGTTTCCTACGAATCCTTCCAAATTATGTGATTGGTGTAAGTTTAAATCTATATGTAGCTACTGATATCATCCCTTACAGATGC
>SOKD01000175.1 GCA_004376305.1 Candidatus Cloacimonadota bacterium
GACTCTGGAAGAATCTCTGACATAGATACAACCGGGATTCTTCGGGCTTCTTACGAAGCCCTCAGAATGACAAGTACTGTGAGCTATTTGCGTGACAGAACACTAGGCAGATCATCATGCGCCAGAGCTCTGGAAGACATGGGCTGTGGCTAAAAATGTGAAACTGTGCCTTACCGGGATTTTGTGAAACAAAAACGCAGGAATTGATCTATCATGAGATATTTCCTGCTGTTAATGAATTTTCCAATATTTTCTTTATCATCACCGGCGGTCTGCAGCAGCTTAAGAACAAAATGCTTTCCAACTTCTGTTACGAGTTTATGAAATTCAGTATAGGTCATATCATCATAAGGAGATGCGCCTTTCTCATCATCGAGTAAATTACCGGGGAGAATTTTTCCATACCCAAGAACTTCGCACAGACCGATCTTGGTAATTCTATCCTTTATGGAATACTGTTTTGGATCGAAAAAACAGAGCGTTTGCGAAATGAATGAAACTCCAATCTGTGGTTTCCGTGCCATAATTATTCTATCTTCGATTTCCCCCTCTCCATAGAGCAATACGAATATGGAATCCCGTATTTCCTCATATGTATTTTCCTGGAAAATTTCATACATTCTATAAGCACCCGGCCCAACAATAAATAAATTGCTGATAAGTGTGATGAATTTATATTTTGGCATTTCAAGGAGTTTTTCCTGAGAACGTAAATCACTTGTATTTTCAGTTAATCTATCAAGCCAACGATGGGAATTGATATAGTCCTGCACCGTTTCAAAGCTTTTTGTATATTCATTAATCATTCTAAAAATTCTTTCAGTATTGCCAATCATAATATCTCCTTACAAAATAAGGCGCAATTTCCTTAAAGTAATGATTTCTTGTCAATAGCGGATAAGCATTTTTCATTAAATTGAATTATAAAGAATCAAAAGTACAAAGTCAATAAAAATATTCTTTGCCTGCTCACTTTGCATCGCAGTATGCAACGCATCGTAATCCTGCTTGGAGCCATTGTTCTGTCACGCAAATAGCTTTACAGTACTTGTCATTCTGAGGGCTTCGTAAGAAGCCCGAAGAATTCCGGTTTTATCTATGTCAGAGATTCTTCCAGAGTCAATAGAGAAAGGAATACTCAGAATGACACCTTTTTCAAACCTGTCCTCAAGAGAAGCGAAGGGATGACAGCAAAGATAATTAAGATACATTACACTAGGTAGACCAACGAAACAAATAACTGTTTACCCCCTGCATCCTTATATTGTATCCAATAATTAATTTCTCCGCAAAGCAAGGCTTCAAAAATTCTCGAAATGGAGGAAATAATGCTTGCATTTTATATGAAGCTATGTTATATTTTTACACTTTGTGAAATATTTAACAAATTGTTAACAGGAGGCATAAAATGGATGAAACAACCGGGACAATTCTGAAGGAAAGACTCAGTGATGAAGACTTTCAGAAGATAACAAAGATCGATAATGCACAGCTTCATCAGTTTCTTGCAGAGTATATTGAGCTTTGTAATCCTGAAAGGATTTTTGTTTGCAATGATTCGCCGGAAGACAAAGATTACATTAGAAACGCAGCAGTAAAAAACGCTGAAGAAATGAAGCTTTCAATAGATGGGCATACCGTTCATTTTGACGGTTACAATGACCAGGCAAGAGATAAGAAAAGGACAAAATTTCTTGTTCCAAAAGATGTTGATCTTGGTCCAAATATTAATGCAATTGACAAAGACGAAGGCACCAAGGAGATTAAAGGGATACTGAAAGATATTATGAAAGGTAAGGAACTCTACATACGGTTCTTTACGCTTGGACCAAGTAATTCTGAATTTTCAGTTCCCTGTGTGCAGCTTACAGATTCAAGTTACGTATCGCATTCAGAGCAACTTCTTTATCGTTCCGGATACGATGAATTTGTGAGACAGGGAAAAGATGCGCGTTTCTTTAAGTTCGTTCACAGCGCCGGTGAACTTGATGAAAGAAATACGAGCAAGAACATTGAAGATCGAAGAGTGTATATTAACACCCAGGATGCTATCGTCTTCACCACAAATTCGCAATATGGTGGTAACACGATCGGATTGAAAAAACTCGCAATGAGACTCGCAATACATAGAGCTTCAAATGAGGGATGGCTCACCGAGCACATGTTTCTAATGGGTGTGCATGGACCAAACAACAGAGTCTCTTATTTCACGGGTGCATTTCCCTCTCTCTGCGGCAAGACCTCAACATCAATGGTTGAGGGAGAGACCATTGTTGGTGATGATATTGCCTATCTAAGAAAACGGGGTGAGAAGATTTACGCGGTTAACGTTGAAAAGGGTATGTTTGGCATCATTATGGGTGTTAATCCGAAAGATGACCCGATGATATGGAACAGACTTCACTCCCCAAAAGAAATAATCGTTTCCAATATTCTGGTGAAGGACAACAAAGAAATTTACTGGATAGGGAAAGACAATACTATTCCCGATAAAGGAATCAACCACTCCGGGGAATGGTTCCAGGGAAAGAAAGATAAGGATGGAAAAGAGATAACTCCTTCACACCGGAATGCCCGTTTTAC
>SOKD01000310.1 GCA_004376305.1 Candidatus Cloacimonadota bacterium
ATTGGTTTGATTGGTTGTATTTGTTGCATTGGTTAACGGAAAATCGCGACAATGGGTTAATGGGTGAGTATGGGATGGAAGATGCATGAAGTAAGATGTAGGAGAAACCTGTCGGTTCTGATGGGGATGAGAAAAGAGATGGTAGGTGCGGCTTTAGCTTGCATGGATTGTAACGTTGGGGTTTGTCTCGGACAGACAGAAACGATGAAGGGGAGGAGATTTGCATAATGTAAAAGCAGTTATATCGAAAAGTGTAGAAATACCGAGAAATATTACAATGATTGTTGGCAGTTTTATTTTTGCTACTCTTATTACCATAGGCGCATTTGTTTACATTCCATTGCCGTTTTCTCCTGTTCCCATAACTTTGCAAGTTTTATTTGTGCTGCTTGCTGGCGTTTTGCTTGGCACACGATACGGGACGCTCTCGGTTCTAATCTATATTCTTGTTGGCGCGGTGGGGGTGCCTGTTTTTGCAGGAGCAATTGGCGGAATAGCGAGAATTGCTGGACCAACAGGAGGTTACCTTGCGGGATTTCTGATTGCTCCATCTATTGTTTCTTTCCTGTTTGCGAGAATGGGAAAGCATGTTTTTGCCGCTGCTATCGCAATGCTTGCCGGGCTCTTTGTCATTTACTTTTTGGGGATGCTTCATCTTTCATTATTTCTTGGCACAACACTCCTCCATACATTGAAGATTGGTGTACTTCCGTTTGTTGCTGGAGATATAGTGAAGATTATCCTTGCTGTTTTTCTTGTTTTTATTACGAGGAGAAGGTTATGGAATGCATAAAAATATTCCCCGAGATTGAACTTATCGAAGACAAGGGTTTACGGGATAAAGTCCAAAAAGTATGGAAAAAAGCAATGGAGGTTGGCGGGTGGAAAAATGATGATCTGTTCCGGATGCCCTTTACGCTGCTTATTCCGCAAACAAGAGTTTCTCTTGTTGAACATACGAGAGCAGTTGCAAAGTGTGCGCTCAAAATCGCAGAAGTACTTCAATATGCCTATAAGGATATGCGGATTAAAAAAGACTATCTCATTGCGGGTGCATTGCTCCATGATGTTGGAAAATTGTTAGAATACAAAGATTCACGGAATGGTTTCAAGAAATCGGTACACGGAAACTTGCTCAGGCACCCGGTGCTTGGAGCAAATCTTGCAAGTGCATGCAATCTGCCTGCTGAGATCGTTCACATAATCTATACACATTCAAAAGAGGGTGACCTCTACCGGAGAACTGTCGAAAGCATCATTATACACCACAGTGATTTTGTTAATTTTGAACCACTGAAGATACAAAACAATGGCTAAGAGAAAGAGTGTAATTGTAAAGGAAAGAGCTTTCTGGTCAATGGTGCTCTCAGCCATTGAAGTATTCCATCTGGAAACACTGGGGCTTCTCCTCGGAATGAGAGGGGAGGATAAATTTATTGTGGAGTACGCTATTCCGTACCAGACAGCTCAGAAGCAGAAGACCTGGGTAAGCCCGAATGAGAGAAGAGCATCACGGGTAAAAAAAATAGTTAGTATACTCCCTGTTGATATGATAGGTGATTTCCACTCACACACAGAAATAGGCAAGAGCAAAGCAAGAATTATTCCAAGTGGTGATGATATTGCTGATATGCAGGAGGGGTTTGTCTACATTCTTATTGCCCTCAACGAGAGTGTGAAGATCGTCAAATGGCATAAAAACAGAGATGGAAGCATATCAGGAACGCTTGGCGGGTACCACTTACGGTTAATTGCCCACGAATATATAGTAAAGGGAAAGTATTACAAAAAGGTTGAAATAATATGTCCCTCAGCTGTTGGATTGAAAGGCTACTCGCTGAGAGGATAATGTGATAGATTACCACATACACACGGTTTATTCGTGTGATTCACTCCTTGAGCATAAGATGGTTTGCAACCGGGCGATAGAACTCGGTTTTGATGAGATTGCTTTTACTGAGCATCATGATTTTGATCCATTAGATGAAGGCTATGGATTCTATGATTATGCAAAAGTATTGAGCAGGATCACAGAAATGAAGCAAGCATACGGCAAGAAGCTTGCAATCAAACACGGTGTGGAAATCACATACCAGAAGAGCAGAGAGCAAGAAATCAGTGATTTCCTTGAAGATAAAGAGTATGATTTTGTTGTCGGTTCTGTTCACCTCGTTGGGAGTTTTGATGTTTCGCAGGATGCCGGAACAGAGGAATTCTTCAAGAACAGGACGCGAGAAGAAGCTTTCCTCTCGTATTTTGAGGTCAACCGCAGTCTTGCAGAAAGCGGGTTATTTGACTGTCTGGGTCATTTTGAAATGATTCGTCGTTATGCGATTAATTACATTGATGATTACTCATATGAGGAGTATGCTGAAATTGTCGATGAGATTATCAGGCTCTTGGTGAAAAAGGAAGTGGTCCTTGAGGTAAATACATCGGGACTCAGGCATCTTCCCAAAGAGACGTATCCACGATTTGCCCTCATTGAAAGATTCCTGGAACTGGGAGGTTCTTACATGACCATAGGTTCAGATTCCCATTTGATCGAGCATATTGGGTATAAAATCCCTGAAACAGTGGAGCAATTGAAACAGATTGGAGTTACTGGTTTAACAATTTTTGATGGGCGCAGGAAGAAAGTATATAATGTTTAAGATTCTTGTTATCAATCCAGGAGGAACATCGACAAAGATAGGGGTCTATGAGGACGAAGAGCCGTGTTTTATCGAAGTTGTCAAACATGCACATGATGAACTGAGTCAATTTGAGCGCTATCTCGATCAATACGAATACAGAAGGGAACACCTTTTGAAGCTTCTTGTGGAAAAACAGGTGGTTCTTGAGTCGCTCAATGCAGTTGTTGGACGGGGAGGTCCATTCCTACCTCTTGAGAGTGGGACATATGAAATCAATGAAAGGATACTCTCCAACGTGAGGTCTGGAAAGGTACAAGCTGATCACATCTCAAACATTGGTGTTTTCCTTGCTCACGGGATTGCTCAACCATTGGGAATACCTTCCTTTTTTGTTGATCCTGTATCCGTTGATGAATTTGAACCTGTCGCAAGAATTTCGGGGGTGAAAGAGATACCGCGATTAAGCCTCTCTCATGCTCTTAATATGAAAGCGGTTGCGCGGAGAGTGGCACAGCAACTGGGTAAGGATTACCGGGATATCAATCTTATTGTTGTTCCTCTCGGGAGTGGTATCTCGGTCAGTGCTCATCAGAGGGGAAGACAGATTGATAGTTCGAACGCGAATGATGAAGCGCCATTTTCTCCGCAACGAGCGGGCACCGTACCTTTAGCAGGACTTGTTTCATTGTGTTACAGTGGTGACTTTACCAGAGAAGAGATAATGAAAAAGCTGCTTAAAAAATCAGGACTCTATTCCCATCTGAAAACAGACAATGTGGAGCAAATTGAAAAAAGAATTGTTTCAGGAGATGAAGAAGCTCGACTGGTTCTTGAGGCAATGGCTTACCAGGTGTCAAAATGGATTGGACAGATGGCGGTTGTGCTCTCCGGTGAGATTGATGGTATTGTTATCAGTGGAGGCATTGCACAATCTGCATTTGTTGTAGACTCTATAAAAAGGAAGACGGGTTTTCTCGGCAGGATTTTTGTGCTTCCCGGCGAAGATGAAATGAAGTCACTGGCGATGGGAGTATTACGGGTACTCAGAGGAGAAGAGGTGGCGAAAGAGTACGGAGAAACGGAGATTACCAGGTGACACGTTGCAAGTGGGAAGAAGCATTGTTTCGCAACGGTCCTTCTATGCCAAGGCTTCGGAGGAAAAACTCTATGGATGATCTGCCTCACCAGGAGAAGATATGTTTGATATAAGTAGCGAACGGGAAAAAAAGATACGGGATATACTTGAAGATGTCATGACAATATCCGAGATTGGCTCCGAACAATTCAGGATTACGGTCATTGGTAATTTTATTATTCCTCTTGCTGATGCAGTCCAGCAGATAAAGGAGCGTGCCCGTTCCCGGGATCTTATGCCCCTTTTCAGGATAAAGCACAAGCAAATTCTCATTCAATTCGTTCCAAAACTACCACCCCCGAAAAAAACGAATTATGCCGTTAATATTGTTTTGTTTATCCTTACCATTATGACAACAATGTTTGCCGGAGCTCTTCAGCAGGGAGTTAACCCTTTTCTCCAATTATATGTTGGTATACCATTTTCAGTGACCATCATTCTCATACTTGGTGCCCATGAACTTGGACACTATTTTGCATCAAAAAGGTGTGGTATTGATGCGACGCTTCCGTACTTCATCCCCTTTCCTCATCTTATCGGCACGTTTGGTGCTGTCATAAAGGTGAAAGAACCCATAACCGATAAGAAAGCACTGCTCGAGATAGGAGTTGCCGGTCCACTCATTGGTATGTTTTTTGCCATTCCTGCAGTTGTGATCGGACTCAAACTGTCGACGGTTATTCCCGTTGGAGAAGGCGGCTTACGTCTGGGAGACTCATTTCTTTTCACGCTTCTTTCGAGGCTGATTGTTGGTGCTATTCCTGAAGGCAAAGATATTTTACTCCATCCGGTTGCTTTCGCCGGATGGATTGGGTTTTTTGTTACAGCCTTGAATCTTCTTCCGGTGGGACAATTGGATGGTGGTCATGTACTGTACGGACTTATTGGAAGAAACCAGAAATGGTTTGGATGGGTTGTTTTTTGTTCACTCTTTATTTTTGGATTTCTCTGGCAGGGATGGTTTTTATGGGCTGTCTTGATCGTTACGCTTATTAAGATCCAGCATCCGCCTCCTCTTGATGATATAAGCCCGATCCCATTGAAACATCATGTCTTTGGTTGGTTAGCCATGGTTATACTCATACTGACATTCACACCCTCACCATTCATCTTTCCTTAAATCCGGTGCAAGCTCATTGCATCAGGAATTCAATTTTGCAGTTTTGATAGTTTATCAAGCATGAATACAGGTAAAAGGAATATTTTCATTCTTATCCTGCTTGCCTTTTTTGGCGCGATTGGGATATCATTAATTCGCCCAATTCTTCCCATTTTTGCCAGGAGAATGGGTGCTACAGGGTTTGCAGTTGGTGGACTTACTTCCGGATTTATGCTTGCACGGGCAATCATGGCATACGTATGTGGAAAATATTCTGATCGGATTGGACAGAGAAAAGTGTTTCTTCCAATAGGTTTTTTTGCGTACATTGTGTCATGTGTCTTTTTGTTTTTTTCGAGAAGTTATGCGGATGTTCTGATTATCAGCATTTGTCAGGGAGCATTCTCGGGGATGATCTGGCCGATGGCTCAGGTGGTTACAATTGAGAGTTCCATGCAGGCATTCAAGACGCGGGCGCTCAGTTTTTATTTTGCTTCCGGAAATTCTGGTATGACGATTGGTAACGCTCTCCTTGGTGGCGCAATATTTTTTATCATGACTCTATTCGGAACTGGTGAGAATGATGCATTTCGGATCATCTTTATTCTTTCAGGGGCGATCTATGTGATTTGTTTCTTTATATCGTTCTTCATAAGTGAGGTAAAAACAGAAAAAACAATAAAGCAGAAGCCACGGAAACAGAAAGCTGTAAAAGACCATAGCGCATTTATTTCGCTGATTGTCCTCGGATTTCTCATCGGGATTATCCCCGGTCTTGTGCGATCGATAATGGTGCTTTATCTGAATGAGCAATTCCTCGTTTCAACAAAGAATATTGCCTTTATTTTAATGACGTTGAGCCTGGCAGGTTTCTTTTCAATGCTTATTTTCTCCTATTTCTCGGATAAGAAAGGTACATTGAAGGTTCTTATCGTTGTCTGTTTTATGACCGGTTTTGCTGCGTTGATCATACCGATGATAAACAATGTGTGGGCAGTGATTGTCTTTCTTGTAATCGTCGGGACGGGTGCCCGTTCTTTTACACCCATTTCGAGATCAAGCATGAGCGAATTTGGGGGTGGACAACTCGGACAAAATATTGGACTCATCAATACAGTATCAAATCTTGGAAGTGTGGTTGGACCACTTGCCGGGGGATTGCTGTATGACTATTTTCCAAAACCCTTCCTTTTTGTAAATCTTAATGTGTCCATATTTTCATTTGTGGGTATCTCTATTCTGTTTTCCCTTGTTGTTATGATTCGAATATACATGAAGTCAAAGGATCATTTATCCAGATAGAGATGAGCGGACACTTAGAACAATGTTTTTTCTTGACATTAATTTGTTTTGGATTTATTATTTTATATGAAGATTAAAGCGATCTTATTCGTCTTTTCAATATTATTTCTTCTATCCTATTTTGTTTCGGCTAATGAGATGAGCTCTCCCTATGACCGGGAGTTTGAAGAAGCATATAAGGAGAAGGAGTATGCATTCAAGCTCGTTCCTAAATTCCACACTGTTCTTGTCAAAAAGGGATATGTGCCAGGGATTAATTTTAACTTCATCCGCTGGAAATACAAGAGAGAGATACAGCGACACCCTGATAATCCATTTCTGCCTTTCTGCATGGGTGAACTGCACCGGTTCAAGGGGAGATATAAGGAAGCATCTGAGTACTATGATGGAGCGATAGAGCACGCCGGTGATAACGTTTTTAAACATATGATCCTTCTGGAGCTTTTCTCTCAAAGAAGGCTTCTCAAATGGCAGATGAAGCAGGAAGTAACATTGCTTGAACTCAGGAAGAATTATGGTGCACTTTCGTTTCCCTTGCTCAGCACATATTTTTTCGTGAGAGGATACGAAGCAGTTGATCGTGGTTTGAAAGTTGACGAAGAAAAGGAGATGCTCATCTCAAAAGAGTTGAATCCGTACGACCTTGCGATTCGGTTCCATTATGCTCGTTATCTTCTATTGGAGAGAAGGTTTGACTTTTTTGATGAATTACTCTCTACAATTCATATTATGCTTGTTGATTTTCATACGAGGTTGGTTTGTATCATATTTTCCTACAATTTCCTGTTTTTATTTCTTTCGATTATCATATCAGTACTTGTTATTGCTTATTTTATCAGGTATTTTGCGTATATGGTATCAAAGATAACATCGTTCTTTCCTCACAAATTGCCTATTGCAAAACGGCATTTTCTGGCAATTACGGCAATCCTATTGCCCATAATCTGGACATTTCCATCGTTGTATACGTTTGTGTTTCTGTTAATTGTCCCAATATCCTTTCTTGAAAGAAGAGAGAGATGGCTCATTCAGTTCTTTATCATACTGCTATGTGTTCTTTCGATCGGAGGTGTTTTTCAAACAAAGGCAGTTACCACAATGGATCCCTTAAATAGAGTTGCACTGCTTGATATTATACAGAAATCGCGATATGAATCAAGGTGGGTGACAAAATGCGACAGCTTTCTGGCACTTTCAAGCAGGGATTTTGCGGCATACTATCTGAAGGGTCTTCAACTCAAGCGCGGCGGAAAATATGATGAAGCGGAAATGAATTACAGAAATGCAATATATATTGAGCCGCGCATTTATCAAACATACAACAATATGGGAAATGTTCTTTTCTGGAAGGAGGAAGTGGACAGCGCAATCAAATATTATGAGTTGGCTATTGATCTTGAAGGCGATGCAGCGGCACCACACTTTAACCTGGCTCAAGCGTATGTAAGAAAGCTCTTGTTTGAAAAATCATCACGTCATATGAAAACATCCTCAAATCTTGATTTCTACCTTATCATTGATCAAACGAAAAATATGATCGAAATAAACAATCGTTTTTTGATAGATCTTACGCTTCCGGAACAGGTGCTCTGGGTGGAGTTCTTATCGCTCAAAGAAGAAAATAACGTATTTCCATGGAAGTTCATTGGTTTCGATTACCGGATTGTTGTTTTCATTCTTTTTGGATGTTTTCTTCTTTACCTCATTATCCCCAGAATTGTAAAGGATATGAAGGATGAGTGCCCGGTTTGTTCTTCGCCAATATCAAAAGGTTCGGTCCGTTTGCTTGAAAACGAGGCTATATGCTGGCGATGTCACAGAAAGTTAAGTTCTATTCACTCACTCGATATTCAGGAGAGATTAAGAGACAAAATTAGACTGGATACGCAAAATCGAGTGGGTTATACCTCAGTATTCTGGGGCTTGTTCATTCCGGGGCTCGGTCATCTGCAGGCTGGTAAAACACGTGTAGGCTGTATCTATCTGGCGATTTTTTCGTTTTTGATTTCATTGCTTGTTTTCAAAAGAATAACAGAAATTGGATCTTATCTCCCCTTCATAAAAGGAGTAAACGTTGGACTCTATAGTATTATTGCAATCATTGCATTTTTATATCTTTTCTCTTTGCTTGCTCTTTTTGGAGGAGGCTATGAAAAAAGGAAATAGTTATGGCATTTGAAGGGAATATAGAGGATTTTGGGGTTGCAGATGTTCTTCAATTAATAAATTCGCAGGCGAAAACCGGGGTTCTCACCTTTCACATTAAAAGAGAGATTATTTCTATAGGGTTTGAGAACGGCATGATATCTTCTGCTTCACATAATAAAAAAGGTGTTTTGAAACCGATAGGAGATTACCTCGTACTTACGGGAAAAATCTCTAAAGTTGATTTAAAGAAATGCAAATCGATATCAAAAAAGAAGGGAGTTCAACTCGTTGACACACTTGTTAAAAATGGTGTTTTGACAAAGGAAAACCTTGAAAAAATAATAGAGTTTAAGATACAGGAAATTGTTGACGAGCTCTTTACGTGGGAAAAAGGAGAATACAAGTTTCAATTAGGTGAAAAGCTGTATTCTAAGAGTACGTATAGCGTTCTTGTTAATCCGCAATTTCTTATTCTCGAAGGAATGAGGAGAATTGATGAGTGGCCAAAAATTAAGGAAGCCATTCCGGATGCAAAGGCAATCTTCAAGAAGAAAAAACGACCGAGTCTTTCCATTGAAATGGGAGAACAGGAGAATGTTGTTCTCAAATTGATGGATTCAAAAAGAGGAGTTGCAGATATTGTGGAAGCTTCGGGCCTTGGTCGATTCAGAACATACCATGCAATTTATAATTTGCTTGATGGCGGTGCAATCGAGAGGACAGAGCTTGTAGCAAAACAGAAGATCCGCAAGAGAAGTTTTGAAATTTCCCGGCAGGCAACAGTGAATATTGTTGTGTGGGTCATAATGATGCTCTTCATTACCGTTAACATTATCCTGGCTTTTGTAATACATCCATTCTACAAGAGGAATCATAGTAACTACAGAAGTAAATCTGAACATCTGGAGCGGTATAAAAATCGG
>SOKD01000117.1 GCA_004376305.1 Candidatus Cloacimonadota bacterium
GGAATGACTGTTCCAGATGTTCTTCTCTCCGGTGACCACAAAAAAATTATGGAGTGGAGGAAAAACGAATCGCTCAGAAAAACGATGTCCCGTCGTCCTGACTTACTGGAATCAGAGAAGATAATGGAGGAAAGGTGACCAAGAAAGTGAAAGAGAAAAAGAAAGAGAAAAAAACAGAAAAGAAGGAGATCCCGGATTTCAATCCTGGAGATACCGTTCAGGTTTTTGTGCAAATTCAGGAAGGTGGCAAAACAAGAGTACAGAGATTTCAGGGAACCGTTATAAAGAAAAAAGGCGGAGGAATAAGTAAGACATTCACGGTCAGAAAGGTAACTCAGGGTATAGGAATCGAAAGAATCTTCCCTTTGAAATCACCAAATATCGAGGAAATAAAAATTATACGGAGGGGCAAAACAAGACGCGCAAAACTCTACTACCTGAGAGAAAGAAAGGGTAAAAAAGCAAAAGTAAAAGAGGCACGGTAATATGCTCAAAATCGAATCGAAATTGTGGAAAAAAGGCGCTGACTTTGTTGCCGGAATAGATGAGGTCGGCAGAGGACCTCTCGCGGGACCCGTTGTCTCAGCTGCTGTTATTATGCCCAAAGATTTCTGCAATAAGAAGATTAGGGATTCTAAACAACTCAGCCCCATACAGAGAGAGGAACTCTTCTCTGTCATTATCGATAACGCAATAACCTTTTCTGTCGGATGTGTTGATGCATATGTGATAGACAGGATAAACATCCTCGAAGCAACGTTTGAATCTATGTATCGTGCAATTGATAAACTACGTATTTTCCCTGACCACGTTCTTGTTGATGGTACAGAGATTCCAGGACTCCCTATTCCACAAACAGGTATTATAAAGGGTGATTGCGTGTGCTTCTCAATTGCAGCTGCCTCAATTGTAGCTAAGGTTTTCAGGGACCGCATCATGGAATTGTACGACCTTGAATTTCCCGCATATAATTTTTCAAAAAATAAGGGGTATGGAACAAAACATCATATCAAGATACTTCACAAAGTTGGTCCCTGCAAAATTCACAGGAAAAGTTTCAATCCGGTAAAACTGCTTACCCGGAAGAAGTTTAAGCAACGATAATTTCTGTACTCTTTTCCTTTTTCGTATAATTCAAATTTTTCTAAAAACTAACAATGTATAATAAAAGAGCCATCGGTATTAATGGTGAGAAAATTGCTTCTGCCTATGTAAAAAAAATGGGGCTAACCATTCTTGAGACAAATTACAGGCAAAAGACGGGTGAAATCGATATTATTGCTGCAAAAAACAACCTTATTGCTTTCATTGAGGTCAAGATCAGACAAACACATCAATACGGTCACCCAGAAGAGGCGATCGATAGAAAGAAAAAAAGGAGAATGATCAGAACAGCCAAATACTATCTTGTAACCCATAACCTGTATGATAAACAGGTCGTTCGATTTGATGTCCTTGCAATTCAGGGAAAGGAATCATCATACGATATAGAATACTTTGAGAATGCTTTTCGGGAAGAGCGATGAATGAGCATACAAAATGCCGGGATTTTCTGTCTCCTCCCTGGCTCTTTTTTTTAAAAAAAAGACTTGCAATATTTCAAATGTATGCTATGCTGTTTCTGCAAAAATGTACTATCGCATGAAAGGAGGTGAATTTCGCTTTTCTATCTCAAATTAAAAGGAGGTTGTCAATGAAGTTCAAATTCTTACTTGTTGTATCATTACTGCTTGTCTCGGTTGCACTCTTCGGAATGCAGACCTCCCGTCAGGGCAATCCAAACTGGTCCTCATACCGGGGTACCGGCGGACCCGATGCATACGGTTATACCTGGATCGACAGTGATGAGTCAGGTGGCCCGACCTATAGCTGGATCGATATCAGCACCATAGGAACAGAAATCACCGGTTTAACCGATGATAACAATGTTGGACCATTCACCATAGGTTTTGATTTTCCCTATTACTGGTATAGCGTTAACCAGTTCTGGGTAAATGCCAACGGCGCCATTTGCTTCTATAATAACGACGTTTATGTTCCGCAGGGAGCCAGTGGATTTCTCATTCCAAGTCCCAATGCACCAAACGACCTGCTTATCCCATTGGGAGCTGATCTGACATTTGAAAACGGTCCTCCGGCGCGGTGTTACTACTACTCAAATAATGTGGATACGCTCATTGTCTCCTTTATCAGAGTTCAAGCATGGCTTGCCGGTGGTCCATCAGGTGAACACACATTCCAGTTAATCCTTACCAAAGCAGACAGCTGCATCTATTTCCAGTACGGCGATCAGCAGGGGCAATTCTACGGTGGCGCGTGCTGCGGAGGTATTGAGAACGTAATAGGAAATGTGGGTTTGCAGGTTTTTCTCAACATAAATCCGAATAATTTGATCGACTATGCAGTACTCTTCACCCCACCGGATTCAACGACCTATCAGGCACTTGATATCGGCGTACAGGACGCAGTGTCACAAGGAAGCAAGGGTGTCTTCTTCTTCCCGGGCGACTACTATTCACTCTCCACGAAGATCATAAACTTTGGAAATGTTGACGCAGGTTCTTTTGAGG
>SOKD01000247.1 GCA_004376305.1 Candidatus Cloacimonadota bacterium
GATGTTGTTGTTATCAATAAAATGGACACTGCGAAAGCTGAGGAAATTGCGACCGTACGGGATAATATCAAAAAAGTCAACCCTGAAGCATTAATTATAGAAGCGAATTCTCCAGTCTCTATTGATAATCCGGAGCTCATAAAAGATAAGAAGGTACTTGTCATTGAGGATGGTCCTACACTTACCCATGGTGGAATGTCATACGGTGCGGGCGTTGTTGCAGCCAGGGCATCGGGCGTTAAAGAAATCATTGACCCCCGTCCATTTGCTGTCAGAACGATTGAAGCAACCTTCAGGAAATTTCCACAGATCCAGCAAATTCTTCCGGCTATGGGATATGGAAAAGCACAAATTGATGATCTTATAGAAACCATAAATGCCGCACCGGTCGATGCGGTCGTTTTTGCAACACCAATTAATCTTGCAAAACTCATACAAATCAATAAACCGTTTGTCAGAGTTACCTATGAACTTCAGGAGATTCAGGAAAACTCATTGCAAAATGTCCTGAAAACAATCTTATAATAATGAGCACAAAGAAGGCTGTTATCGCCCTTGGAGGAAATGCCCTGATTAAAAAGGGACAAAAGGGAAATATACATGAACAGTTCGCCAATGCAAGAGATAGTCTGAGCGGTATTGTTGATCTTATCCAGGAAGGCTACAATATTGCCATAACCCATGGAAATGGCCCCCAGGCAGGCGCTGAACTCATCAAGAACGAATGCGCTCGGAAAGAAACACCTCCACTCCCGCTTGGATGTATTGATGCTGAAACAGAGGGCTGGATGGGGTATATGATAGAGCAATCACTTCAAAATCGCTTAAGAAGAGAACAGATCAAAAGAACGGTTGTCACAATTATAACACAGGTTATTGTCGACAGAAATGACCCATCGCTCAAAAAACCATCCAAATTCGTTGGTCCATCATACAATAAAGAGACGATTGATGATGTATTAGACAGGGGTTGGGTCATAAAAATAGACAAATCGCGTGGATTCAGGCGGGTTGTGCCATCTCCAAAACCAATCGAAATCGTTGAAAAAGAAGCGATTAAGCATCTGGTAGATCTGGGAATTATTGTTATCGCGGCAGGTGGAGGAGGCATCCCCGTTTATATACAGGACGACGGCACCTATGAAGGAATTGATGCTGTTATTGATAAAGATAGAGCTTCCGCTGTCCTTGCTCGAGACATCGAAGCAGAATTGCTCGTTATCCTGACAGATATTGACGCTGTGTATTTGCGCTACAATACACCTGAAGCTCAACAAATCCGGAAAATGGATGTGAAGAAAGCGCAGAAATACCTTGAAGCAGGCGAATTCCCAGCCGGTACCATGAAACCTAAAATCGAGGCAGCAATAGATTTCTTGAAATCAGGTGGCAAAGAGGTTATCATTGGCCCCCTGCACCAGGCGAAAGCTGCTGTTGATAAGCTTTCAGGCACCCTCATTGTGCCATAGCAAGAAAAGATGGAACAGACACTTTTTATCATTAAACCAGACGCAGTGGGAAGCAAATGCTCAGGTAGAATACTCGAAATGGTAGAAAATGCTGGCTTCAGAATCATTGAACTCAGAATGTTTCAGTTTGACAGCAAAACTGCTTCAGAATTCTACGCTATGCACAAAGAGAAACCATTCTTCAATGATCTTCTGACGTTTGTTACTTCATCAAAATGCATTGCATGTGTGCTGGAAAAGGAAAATGCCATAAGCGACCTCCGTACACTTGTGGGAGAAACCGACCCTTCCAAATCACCGCCAGCAACAATTAGAAGATGCTTCGGAACCGATATTCAAATGAACGCGGTCCATGCATCGGATTCAATGGAAAACGCAAAAAGGGAAATCGATATACTGTTCGGATAACTCTCTATGAAGGATACCATTGTTTTAACGCTCAAC
Organism: Candidatus Cloacimonadota bacterium; assembly: GCA_004376305.1. GTDB lineage: Bacteria > Hydrothermota > E44-bin80 > E44-bin80 > E44-bin80 > SOKD01. The sequence goes on from SOKD01000247.1 coordinate 1,914, forward strand.
TGCGGCAGTTCTTCCGTAAAATACCAGGTATACAACTGGGATAAACAAACAATCGTGTGCAAGGGTGTGGTCGAAAGAATAGCAATCGGTGATTCATTCATCAAGCACGAAGTTCCCGGACAAGCAGTGGTGGAGAAAAAGAAGGAGTGCGCGGATCATAAAGAAGCTATTGAACTTATTATTAATACAATAACCGGTGGAAAAAATCCTGCCATCAAAGACCTTTCCACCGTAGGTGCTGTTGGACACCGGGTTGTTCATGGTGGTGATAGATTTGTTAAGTCCATACTTATCGATGATAAAATACTTGAAATTTTTGATGAATTAAGAGACCTTGCTCCGCTTCATAATCCTCCTAATATTACCGGGATAAAAGCTGCACAAAAATTAATGCCCGATATCCCGCATATTGCTGTTATGGACACGGCATTTCTTCAAACATTGCCACCAAAAGCTTATATTTATGCTGTTCCCTATGAATGGTATAAAACATACAAAATAAGAAGATACGGATTCCATGGTTCATCGCACCTCTATGTCTCGCGAAGAGCAGCGGTACTCCTCAAGAAGAAAAAAAACAAGGTCAATATTATAACATGCCATCTCGGAAATGGTGTCAGTTTTACTGCCATCAGAAATGGTAAAGCAGTTGAT
>SOKD01000003.1 GCA_004376305.1 Candidatus Cloacimonadota bacterium
TTTGAAAAGAGTTGTGTAAAATGCAGGTAATTGAAATCCTGAGGATAATAATGAGCAAATGTAGTATGGCAACCGGCACAGGCAGTAATGACCGTTTTTACTCCCAGTTTTTTCCATTGATCCACATTTCTTTCAATGGTTTTTTTAGCCGTTTCAGTGTCTCCGGTTCGAAGTATAGGGCTTCCACAGCATCGTTCTTCGTCGCCCATCAGCGTATAATCGAAACCAATACTATCAAGTACTTTCATAATAGATTTGGGAACCCTGTTCAGCGAGTAGGAACCTGTGCAGCCAACGAAGTAGAGGTATTCACTTTGTTTTCCCTGTGGAAAGCTGGAAGGGATCCAGCTTCCCCTTTCTTCTACTGGTTCGCTGAACGGATTACTGTCTCTGGCAAGGTTCACGCTGAGTGTCTGCTGTGCATCGGGTGCACGTTTATTTTTCAACAGGGTTTCACGGAGCATTTCGGAAATCTTGACAAAATCAACGCCAGTCGGGCATCGTACGTTGCAGTTTGCGCAGAGCGCACACATATAAATCGATTCAATAATGGGTTTCGTGAGCTCCATTTTTCCTTCGATAATCTTCTTGAGCAATTGCATTCTACCCCGAACAGATAGTGATTCGAAACCCCTTTCATTATAAACAGCACAGCCAAACCTGCAGTACCCGCAGCTTGCGCAGGTATAAATTTGCTCGATAATTTCCTGTTCTGTCAATTTTTGTGCAACTTTTTCACTCACTTTATCTTCCCCCCAACAATACTTAAGCCGAACCTTAAAAGCCCGATGGGTACATACTTCATTGTATCAAGCATAAAACGGACAAGAAACGGAACTGTTTTCATCATGAACATAAACATGGCAACAAAAAGCACGGGTATTCTCGGATATGTTGTTTTCCCGGAGTTCAGTATATTCCGTTTATCAAGCGTTAGCCGCATTTCCCTCATTCTATCAAGTCCTTCATGGTGGATTCCTCTCATTGCAACCGCATTGTGCAGACCTATGCCGTACACAGTACCACAGTATTTTGCGGCAAGTGCGCCGAAATTGGCTGAGAGTGAGAAAGTACGGAGGTATTCGATTTCTTCTCTTTCATCACCAAGGATCATAACCGAGAGAACGATAGAACCCGTATCACTACCAAGGCTTTCTATCCCCCAGGTGTAACCTTTAAGTAAGGTTGAAATATCCTTGACCACTTTTCCTATAAACCGGAGGGGAACACGGATTTCCTGAACGAACAGGCTTGGTCCAAGGCATTTGAAGACAAGCCCGATCCTGAATCTATTCTCATATTCATCACGTGCTACATAATCAGGTTGTTGTTGCCCGGCAGCACATATCTTTTCAATTTTTTCACTCTTGAGTTTCAGCTCTTCCGGTGATCCGGAGATGCTTACTGCAACTGCAAGTTCTTTGACGAGACAATGCTCTCCCGCTTGGTTGAGCAGATAGAGGAAACCTCTGTCAAGGAAACTAAGCTGATATGGTCTGATCTCAGAGAGTTTTTGCAGCACATCAGTTCCCGATTCGATCGAATCGAAGTAGAAAAGATAATGCTGTAGTTTCTGAAGGGTGAAAACCTTCAGGGTTGCCTCAGTGATGATTCCAAGTGTTCCTTCAGAGCCAACAAAAAGCCATGAACTCCAGGGATCGGTCCTGATCACGTTTCCATCGGCACGGACAACGGTCAAGGATAACACCTGATCGCCAACCGTTCCGTATTGAGGAACTCCCGTTCCAGCACCACCGCCAGTAGCTAAGAAGCCACCAATTGTTGCCGAAACGGAACTGGAAGGGTGAGCACCCACCATGAGACCATGGGAGACCAAATTATCCATAAGCCTTTTCCAGGTAAGCCCGGCACCAACTGTTACATAACCATCCCCTTTGTTAACAGTCTTGATTTCATTGAGTTTACCCATATCAATGACTATGCCCCCATCCATCGGGAGAGCTCCACCGAGCGCCCACGATCCTCCACCACGTGTGGTAACTGGAATGTCATTTTCATAGGCATATGAGAGAATTGCCGAAATTTCTTCCGTGTTTTCGGGGAGTATCACGACATCCGGACCGAGCATGCCGTAAGCCTTTAACAATTCATCAGGAATTGAATTTCCAAGGTCTCTTGAGTAACAAAAAAGTTCGGACTTCTCTGTAGAAATCCGTTCCTCATCGACTATACCGGTGAGTATAGTAACGTCTTTTAAAGAAATCATGGAAAAATGTACCTCTTTCTTTAATGTGACTTACTGATTCTTTAGATCTTCAGACTTCTTGATTTCAGCTTCCATCCATGAAGCAACAGCATCACCGTGCAGCAATCCTTCGAGTTCAGAATCGAGGTTTGATGGTTTAACGATAAGAATCCATCCAGCTCCGTAAGGATCGTTATTGATTTTGGTAGAGTCGTCTTCGAGCTCTTCATTCACCTGAATAATCTCACCGCCTATTGTTGCGATTAGCTTTGCTATCCATTTTGCAGATTGCAATTTGCCGCAGGTATCACCCTGGCTAATCTCGTCACCCTCAAAGGGGAGGTCAATGTAT
>SOKD01000359.1 GCA_004376305.1 Candidatus Cloacimonadota bacterium
ATAGATACACGGAAATCTGGATAGGTGTGTTTCTGTTGACATTGGTTTCAAATGCTGTATATCTACGATTATCTTCTTGCTGTTAATGAATCCAATGGAAAGGGGAATGCTCGTATTTTTCATCCAGAACGATTGGAGATTTTCTTGTTCAAAAATAAAAATCATTCCCTGGTTCTTGCCAAGTTTATCCCTGAACATTAATCCCTTTCTTCTTTCCTGAAGGTTATCACTGATCTCAACAAAGAGTGTTTCGTTCTGAATAACCACAAAGGGGGGGGGCTTTTTATTATGCTTGTTTGTTTGCTGCAGTTCGTTTTTGCAGTGCAGACAAAATATGAGAGCAATGAGAACAAAAGGACCGGCGATTCTTTTGATAGTCATATAAATGCTTTACTCTGTTTTGTGGCATCTGAAGGATGATTTCTAATGCTTCAAGTCGTCTTCGTTAAAGATAAGCGCCTGAAAAATGAAGATGTCTGTGTCTGGTTCCTTGTAGGCATTGGGTGGTAGTCCGGCTTTGCGGCATGTTTGCTCAAGAAATATTTTTCGGTTCCATCCCTGTTCTGTTGCAACCTGGGGAAGTAGCAGACCTGAAAAAATATCTTTTCGTATGTAAATACCATGTTTACCAATCTCAATTATTTCAGGATCATCTATCTTCTTAAGTGGTGTGAGAACTGATATTTCAATATGCAATTCATCAATTTCTTCCTTAGACACGGGAGGAAATCTTGGATCGTTGAGGGCTGCCGAGATAGCCATTTCACTTACTGATTCAACGAGTGGTTTTACAGCCTGTATGAAACCTATGCAACCTCTCAACATGCCTTGCATTGTTAAGGTTACAAAAACACCTTTTGGTTCATTGAGCCGCTCCGTTAAGGGCTCGATTTTGGGAACAGGTTTACCCTGTACTGCAGCCTGAAGTGAATTTCTTGCTACATCGAGAAGGAATACCTTTTCCTCCTTCGAAAGGATCTCCTCGTTGCCGGGATTTGATCCATCCCTGGTAATAATATAACTCACATAACCCACGATGTAGCCAGTCTTATCACCGGTAACATCACCAGATGTTGTGTGTTCAATGAGCACCGATGTGGAAGCACCCATTGTTCTTGCAGCTCGAAGTACCGTATAAACAGGCCCGGCACCACATCCCACATTTTCGTTTGAAGTAAAGAGGTCTTTAAATCCATCAATATCGAATGCACCAATTGTTTTAAGAACAAGTGAATCACTTGCATAACAATCATTGTAGGAGTATCCGTGATAAAGATCTGTGCTCGCAACGAGCAGAATGTTTTCATTCCGAACAACCGAAACAAGAGCATCTGCCAGTCTATCGCATAACTGAGGATTCTGGTTCCCCATGATAATGGGAACGATTGTGAAGTTATCGAGGACCGTTTGTAAGAATGGAATTTGAACCTCAAGGGAGTGTTCCTGAAGGTGTCCCTGAGGGTAGTACTCTAAGAGATCATCCGCATCTATGAGCTTTTTCGACAATGATTCATTAATGGGGACCATCCCGAGTGGGGTTTTCCATCCCCCTTCTTTGTAAACGGATGCTGCGTTGAAGGCTGCACGGTGGCTTGGCCCTATAAGAATAACCGTATCAAATTGCTTTCCCTCAAGTTGCCTGTAAGCTTTTGCAGCAATTTCTCCGCTGTATGGGTATCCTGCATGTGGGGCAATGATACCAATAATATCTCCTTTAAAATCAATCCTTTTGGTTTTCTTAAAAAGCTCTTCAAGCATTGCTCTTAATGTATCAGGATCAGCTGGATAAAATGTCCCAGCAACTACTGGTTCTCTGTACTTTTTATTCATGGTAATATCCCTCCCCTCCTTGTCACATCCGGAAGGATAAAACATAATGATTGTGGATAGTAGAAAAAAAATGAACTTCAATTGCTTATTTTGTTTGTGATTTCAAGAGTTTCTCGAAACCCTCAATAACATGAGGATCAAGTTTTTTGCCTTTTTCTCCATTAAGATATGCGAGTGCATCCTTGACACTCTTTCCTGCTTTTGCCTGTTCTTCAAAACTATATACAACAGCGAATATTCTTGAAAGGAGAGGAATCTTGTCACCTTTCTCTGAGAAATCTTCAAGTGAATATCGTATAATTTCAAGTGCTCTTCTGAGAAATCTTACATGACCAAGAATACTCTTTGTTTTTTCAAATATCTGTTTGTAATCAGGCGTTTCTTCAGATAAAACAACCTTACCTATATCGTGAACAAGAGCAGCATACTTAATGTTCTTTATGTCTTCTTTATCAACATTCAGTTCCCGAGCGAGATCTTCACACAGTTCAGAGATTTTTTCAGAGGCATCTTTCAGTTCAGGGTATTTGAAACCTTTAATGAGTAGAAGTGAAAGTATTACCTCAAGTGAACTTCGCTGCAAATCGTCGAATAATGAAGCATTTTCAAGAGCTGTTGATGTTGTTGAAGAAAGCGTATTGAGTAGTTGAAGGGAATCCTTATCCATCTCATCTGAATGGAAGATGCAGAGTGCACCAAGAGTCTTACCTCCTGCTAAAAGAGATGAGCATATGACCGGTCCCATTTCCTTTTTTCCAATTTTGATCTTTTTTTGCTGCGAAACTGATTTTTTTGTCACGCAAACATCGAAGGGAGAAATTTTTGTGTTTATTTCGGTACCGAGCGGAAGCGGTGAATCTCCTCCAATACCTTTAACAATTGCTGTGGATTTGTCAACGTTGAGGAAAAGAATTATGCTACCTGAAGCGTCAAAGAGATCAACAGCAGCTTCGGGAATTGTCTTGAGCAGTTTCTCTATATGTATCTGCGCATTAATTTTATGTGAGGTTTTGTTTAGTTTTGATAACTGCTCAACTTTATATTCCAGCGCTTCATCGGTACGTGCTTTCTTTTCTTTGAGCATTGAATTCGCTTCAGACAGTTTCTCATTCGCTTCTGAAAGATCTGCAATAAGAATTTCCCTTTCTTTGAGGAGCATCCTGCGCTCTATGGCATTTTTTACAAGTGTCTTTACCTGACTTGTTTCAAATGGCTTATTGATGTAGTCGTAAGCCCCTTCTCTCAGAGAAGCTATGGCAGTATCGAGGGAGGCAAAGCCTGTCATCATAACCACCTGGATATCTCTGTCGAAATCCTTTATTTCCTTCAACACCTGAGTCCCATCCTTTTCTGGAAGTCTGATATCTAACAAAACAAGGTCTGGTAAAAATTCAGCAAGAGCATCGACCGCTTCTTCTCCGGATGTCTTTACTGCAATTTCGAATTCCGGGTTATCCTCCTTTAATACTTTTGCAAGGAATGTTGCCAGGGTTTCTTCATCGTCAACAATCATAACTTTTGGATTATCCATGCTCTATTCTCCTTTAAACCTCAGGGTCGATTGGTAAAACTACTTTAACCATTGTACCTTTCTCCATTTTACTGGAGATTATGATGTATCCTTTGTGCTCTGAGATAATACGATAACAAATGGAGAGTCCCAATCCTGTCCCTCCCCTTTTTGTTGTAAAGAAAGGATTAAATATTCGTTCCCTGTCTGCTTCTGATATTCCCATGCCGTTATCGGTGATTCTTACTTCAAACCTGTTTTCCTTGTTGACCGTATTGGTTGTTATAATAATTTTGCCACCTTGATCTGATGCCTGCAGCGCATTGAGGAGTATATTATCGAAAACTTCTCGAATCTGATCGCTATCAAGGCGCACCTGAGACATTTTTTGATCATACCCCTTAATGAGTTCTATTTCTTTCTCCTCAATATCATATTTGAGGAAAGCAAGTGAAATATCAATTAACTCTCCTATATCCACATTATCAAGTTTAATTGGTGGTCTATTTGCATATGAACTCATATCAGTTACGATACGATTTAATCGAGTAATCTCATTTACGATGAGTGTAACAGCTTCTTTTTTATCATCATCAAGAAACCTGCCAAGGTATTGAACTCCAGTTTTGATTCCTGCAAGTGGATTTCTTATTTCATGTGCCATTCCGGCAGCCATTTCTCCAAGAGCTATGAGTCTGTCTTCTCTTCTCAAACCCTCTTCCACCTCTTTTATCTTGGTGAGTTCTTTCATAATTCCAATTGCTCCAGTAATATTGCCTGACTCATCCTGCAGAAGAGATGTGCTGAAACCAATGGGAACTTTGTTGCCATCCTTACTGATAATGGTGGTTTCAATTCTCATTAACGGCTTATTCTCCATGAGCGTGGTAAGCAAGGGATTAAGGGTTGCGTGCCTGTATTCAAAGAGTTGTTTGATGGTAATACGTTTTGCATCAAATTCAGAATATTCGAAAACTTTCTGGGCTGGTTTGTTCATGAGTGTTATGTTTCCCCATTTATCCACCGTTATAATGCCACTGGGGAATCCTTTGATAACACTATTGACGAAATTATTTAAGTTCTCTATCTTTTTTGCATAGTACTGAGCTTCGTTCGATGCTACTATGCTTAATAGAATACCAGTAATAACAACGCTTATTCCTTTCAATGTTGTTGCCAGTGAATTATTCCATTTACCTTTCTGTTTGGAACCGAAAGCAACAATTCCTATAACATCCATCCCCTTCGGGAGAGGCATAACATACAGACTTCTAATAGATTTGTTTCCTCTGAAGGTGCGCTTATTCTTTTTGATATCATTGATGAACAGATCATCATTCATTTGTACTGACCAACCAATAGCGCAATCTTTGGTGATTTTGAATTGAGTATCAGGTTTAATACCCCACTCGTATCCTGTTTTATATTGCAGAAGCTTATTATCAATAGAGAGAAAGAATCCGAAGGGCATGTATTTAAAGTTTTCCTGTATGAAATCGAATAATTTCCGAGACAACTCATCCACTCTTCGAATGCCTGATAATTCCTTCGATAGCTTCATTGGTAGTGTTTGTTGTGCATGCTCTTGTCTCAGATGTTCATTCTCCTCCGCAAGCGAGCATAATGTTTCAATGTGCTTATTGAAGCTCCGGGCAAGTGTAAGATCCTTTTTGGTAAATGTCTTTTTTCCAGACCTCAAAATATGTATAACACCGATGGTTTCTTTCTTGTACGACAGGGGCACTGTAAGAGAGGCTGGTTGATTGCTTTCTTTGTTTTTTACAAATGTTTCACCGATTACACCAGTTCCCGGTTGGACGGTCTCCTCATGTGATCCTGTTTTCCTGCCACTATGGAAAGCGTTTCTGAGAAATAATGTTTTCTCATCGTACAGGTAGATGGTAACATTATCTGCGCCATATACTGTTTTTATCGTCTTGAGAATGTTCTTCACTGATTCTTGCTGTTTTTCGAACAAATCAATCGTGGAGGGAACTTTTTGTTTGTCTATTATACGATTTGCAATTTGTTTCTTCTTGGTCTTTGAGATAGGTTTCTTGCTCAATTTTTATGTTTGGTTTAGTCCGAACGCTGACATCTGGTGTGCAATAGCGGTAAGGAACGAAATTTGTTCCTTGTACAAAGCTGATGGTTTCAAGCCAAGGATGATAAGACATCCGGACAAGGTGAGCTTACTCATCAGGGGGAATATGTACAATCCTTTAATCTTATGATTGTACAGCTTTCTCATCAAGCCAGTGTGTTTCTTTTGTATTGAGTCGGCAATTAAAGGATTGCCGGTTCTGATTTCACTTATGAACTTTTCTTTGGCGTTATTCGACACATTTGCAAATACCTTTCTTATTTCTGCCGGTGCTTTCCAATAAGCTACTATCTTTGTATTACTGTTTCCGTTTATGCGCATGACGAGCGATATACATGAATCAAGGTTCTGGGAGATCTGTTTGAGGATATTCGTAAATTTGCCCTTTTCTTCCTCGATGTGACGCAGTATTTGGCTGGTTTCGTACAGTGTGGATAGATAGTGTGCCTTTGTGAGAAGTTCTTCGAAAAACCTTGTTTTTTCGATAGTAATAGCCAGGCTATTTGCCAGCATTTCGGTAAACCTCAGGTCGGTTTCATCAAAGAAGTCTGGCTGTCTGCTGTCAATTGCTATAATGCCTGCTGGTTCGGTTCTGATTCTAATGGGAACAATCATTTCTGATTTGGTGTCCCGGAAGATTCGAAGGAAAGATCTTTCTCTATTTATATTTTTAACAATACGCGATTTGCCTGTTTTAAAAATGTCCTTTATTAATCCTTTTCCGGTTTTCATATTTTTTTCAATCTTGCTGCGTGCCTGTTCCATATCTTTTTCTGTATTAATGGAACTAAACAGTTTTAAAAGAGAAGATCCATGTCTCTGTTCTTGAGAAAGAAAGATTGCGCCCCTTTCATAAAGGAGTTCCTGCTGTAAACCCGCTGATACTTTGTTGAGGATTTCAGATATGGTATTGAGAGGGATAATGCTTTCAATTATCCGATGCACTTTCTCTCTCATGTCTGTTGCTTTTTTAATTTGTTTGGAGATTTCATCGCTGTGTGTAATATCTTCCACCACGACAACGACGCCTCGCATTCCTTTATTTCTCTTCAGGGGGTAGCCTCTAATATTCAAAACAACTTGCTTTCCATCATTTGTTGTACCCGTTACATGATCTCTTTTTTCACTAACTCCTTTATCTATGATGTTTACAAATGATTCCAGTAAACCGTATTTTTTCATTGTTGGAAAAAGCCGGAAGGCATTTTTGCCTATGATTTTCTTACTCCAATGGAAATTTTTCTCCATGAAATCGTTGTATCTTTCTATATTTCCTTGCGGATCGAGCACAACTATTCCTTCTTCGATGGAATTCAGAATATGCTTGTTGAGTGCTTCGAGATATTCCAGCTTTTCCTTTCTTATTCGCTCAAGAGAGAGATTTCTCCCCGTAAAGAAAAAACGCCCATCCTTAAGTTTTATACCTGCGAGTTCAAGTGATAAAATACCGCCATTTTTCTTCAAAATATGAACAATGAAGGGCTGACAGAACGAGCTTTCACGCAATGATCTGATGTTGTCAATACAAAGCTCAAGGGAATCAGGCGTCAGGAGTTCGATGAAACTCATATGAAGAATTTCCTTTTCTTTGTATCCGAGAATGTTTGTGGCAATATGATTCACATAGTTGAAATTGTAATTGTCCTTTATAATGATGACAATACTGCTAAAATTCCTGAAAGTATCTTCAAGATTTGTTTGTTGATGCAAAGCATCTTTCATCACTCATTACTATACGATTTTTAAGATTGTATGTCAAGTGAAAAACAAGGGGGCATCTGCGTGTATGCATGGGGGAAGTTAAGATTTTGCTTGACATTAGTTTTGTGTAAATATAAGATACGTCAAATAGTGGGCTGCAAAAAATACTCCCAGGGTTCAACACCATATTTTGCAAAGCGAGGAAGAATGAGTTTCAAGATTGCTCTATCCCAGATTAATTCATGTGTGGGGGATTTCGAGGGTAATAGGAAGAAGATCATAGGGTTGATCAACCGGGCAAAAAAAGAGAATGTCAAGCTCGTCATTTTTCCAGAGCTTGCCATAACAGGTTATCCACCGAGGGATCTTCTCTTCAATAAGGGATTCCTTGAGAAGAATAGGGAAGTACTTGATGATATTACGAGGGAAACCGAAGGAATAGGGGTGATTGTAGGGTTCGTGGACTTTTATGAAGAGAAGCTTTCAAAATCCGATACCTCATCTTCTTTCTCAGGGAGAACACTTATCTTGCATAATGCCGCGTGTTTTTTGCAAAACTGCAAGGTAATTGGGAAGATATATAAGGTTCATCTTCCGAATTATGATGTATTTGATGAAAAACGGTATTTCGACCCCGGAAAAGAATGTCCTGTTTTTAATTTCGAAAATGAGAAGATTGGTATTAGTATTTGTGAGGATATGTGGGTGGACAAAAGCCCAATTGAAGAACAGATTAAAAGAGGTGCAACCGTGATTATCAATATTTCAGCATCTCCCTTTTATGCAGGCAAACGTTCCCTCCGGAAAAAGGTAATAGCGCAGAGAGCTGCACAGAATCATGTTCCCGTAGTATATGTGAATATGGTTGGGGGACAGGATGAACTGATCTTCGATGGATCAAGTTATGTGTTTAGCAAACAGGGAAATGCAATTGCAATAGGGAAATCCTTTGAGGAGGATTTCTTGATTGTCAATTCGTTTGATGGCGAGATGGTTTCTCGTAATGAGAATGTTACCCAGAATGTTTTTGACGCTCTTGTTCTTGGAGCACATGACTATGTTCATAAGAATGGTTTTCAACAGGTTGTTATTGGATTGAGCGGCGGTATTGATTCAGCCCTTACAGCAATAATTGCCTGTGAGGCATTGGGGAGTGAAAATGTAACGGGGCTTCTCATGCCCGGACCTTTTTCTTCACGGGGAAGCCTGGTTGATGCTCAACAATTGGTGAACAATACCGGAATGCGCCACAAAGTTGTGAGCATTGAGACTATTTACCATAGCTATTGTGCAGTTCTCCATGAGCACTTTGAGGGAAAGGAGATGGATGTAACTGAAGAAAATATCCAGGCAAGAATCAGGGGAAATATCCTCATGGCTTTTGCCAATAAGTTCGGGCTACTCGTGCTCAGTACGGGGAACAAAAGTGAGCTTGCTGTCGGATATTCAACGCTGTACGGTGATATGGCCGGAGGGCTTGCTGTTATAGCTGATGTACCAAAAACGATGGTTTACAAACTTGCACGGTATTACAATAGCATTAAGGAACGTGATGTAATCGGTCAGGAAATCCTTAAAAAACCCCCTTCTGCAGAGTTAAGAAGTAATCAAAAGGATTCAGATGATCTCCCATCGTATGAGACACTGGATGAAATTCTTGATCTGTATATAGAAAATGGTTTGAGCAATAAGGAGATTGTAGAAAAGGGATTTGAGAAAAAACTCGTTTCCGATATTATTCTCCGAATAAAACAGAGCGAATTTAAGAGAAAACAAGCGCCCATTGGGTTGAAGATTATGCCCAAATCATTTGGTTTTGGGAGAAGGATGCCTATCACGAACAAGTTTGAACAATGACCGCAGAGGGGATTGAGCATAGTGCAAAGAGTGTAGGGTAAATAGGACGAATGACAAATAACGAATAACCAATAACAAATAACGAATTGCTAGGAAAAAGGATGTGCTTGTCGTAATGGGTAGTAAATCTGATAAAACTGTTATGTCTTCCTGCGATAAGTTTTTAA
>SOKD01000080.1 GCA_004376305.1 Candidatus Cloacimonadota bacterium
TGGGGGTAAAACTTCACCCAGGGTTCGAATCCCTGCCCCTCCGTGTTCTTCATTTTAAATGAAGAACAGCTTATAGCATATAGTTAATAGCTTATGGCAACGGCTGAAGGCAGCGAATAATGATAAAACGGAAAAGGCAAGATGCTTGGTTGAAAATGAGGAACAGCGTATAGCGTATGGCTAATAGTTTATGGTAACGGCAACAACAAATGGCGTAACGACCAATGAAAAAACGGCAATTATTTGGTGGTTCATTTTCAATGAAGAACAGCGTATAGCATATGGCTGATAGCTTATGGCAACGGAGGAAGGCAGCAAAGAGTAAAAAGCAAAGAGAAAATAGCAAACATCCAACACCGAATGACACAAAACAAAGGACGAAGGCAGCAATCATAAGCATCCTTGGTCTGCATTGTTGCGTACCGGAGTAAGGATGTATTGGTGTATGGAGGTATCGGGGAATCGCAGAGTGGGAGAACGGGCAAGGGGGCAACAGCGAAATTTCTGTGGAAATCTGTGGCGAAAAATGGAGTAAAGAGCAATTAGGCAGCAAAGAGTAAACAGACAATAAATAGTGCACACATAAGTGGTTTAATTGTGAATCTTAAAAACTGATAGTTAAAGTAATATCTATTTACAATTTTTTGGATTCCTGTTGATTATATGAAAAAGATCGAGAATGTGCGGGTGAGAATTGCGCCGAGTCCAACGGGCTTCCTGCATGTTGGAACCGCTCGTGCTGCTCTGTATAACTGGATTTTTGCCCGGAAGCATAACGGAAGTTTCATCCTCCGCGTCGAGGATACTGACCTGAAACGTTCCAGCAAGGAAATGATAGAGTCGATCCTGGAGGGGCTCAGATGGCTTGGTCTGGATTGGGATGAGGGACCTTTCTTTCAATCGGAACGGTTGGCAATTTACAGGCAATATACGGAAAGACTTTTAAAAGATGGGAAAGCATATTATTGTTACTGTACTCCGCAAGAGCTGGCAGAGCGAAGAGAGAGCGCAAAGAGCGAAAAGAGGGATGTGAAGTATGATCGCCGCTGCCTTGGATTAATTGATAATGAGAGAAAGAGGTTTGAAAGTGAGAATAGAGGACGCGCTTTACGGTTCTTTATTCCTGAAGGTGAAACTGCATTTCAAGATATCATTCACGGTGAAATAAAGAAGAAGAATAGGGACATAGAGGATTTTGTGATCATGAAGTCAGATGGTACACCCACGTATAACCTTGCTGTTGTTGTTGATGATCATGAAATGGCAGTTACGCATACTATTCGCGGGGATGACCATATTTCCAATACGATGAAGCAAGTATTGCTCTACAATGCGCTCAGTATTTCAGCTCCCCGGTTTGCTCATCTTCCGCTCATACTTGGTAAAGACCGAAGCAAACTCTCAAAGCGGCACGGTGCAGTATCGGTTAGCCAATACAGAGATGAGGGCTTTCTCTCTGATGCCATGTTTAACTTTCTTGCTTTGCTCGGCTGGAATCCGGGTGATAACAGGGAGATTATGAGCAGGGAGGAGATACTGGAACAATTTTCCCTTGAACGGGTCAGTAAAACAAGCGCGGTTTTCGACCAACAAAAACTCGAATGGATGAATGGTGAATATATCAGCAAGATGGATAATGAGGATGTGCTGAAAGCTGTTATTCCTCTGTTGAAAGGTGAGGGTTGGATTGATGAAGGCGCTATTGAACAAAAAAGAACGTTTTTGCTGCATCTTGTTGCTGCTCTCAAACCGCGGATGCGAAAACTGACTGATTTTGTGAAATACAGTGTCTATTTCTTCAAAGATGTGGATGCATACGAGCCAAAAGGGGTGAAGAAGCACTTCGCTGAGAAGACCCTGGTTCTCCTTGAAGCACTCATAGAGAAACTTGAGGAGCTTACCGATTTTTCAAAGGAGCATCTTGAGCATGTTCTGAGAGAGTTTGCTGAAAAACGAAATGTCAAGCCTGCTCAGGTTATTCATCCTGTTCGGCTTGCAGTTTCCGGTATGACTGTTGGTCCCGGCATATTTGATATTCTTGAAATTCTGGGCAAAGAATGTGTAATAAATCGCTTGACAAAAGCTATTAAGTATATTAAAGTTCTTTAGATTACATAACTAAGGCGCTATCGTCTAGTTAGGTTAGGACATCTGGTTCTCAGCCAGGGGACTGGGGTTCGAATCCCCATAGCGCTATATTAATTAAGTCCATGAAACGTTGCCTTCTCTTCTGCATTATTTCTGCATTGTTTGCTTTATGTCTGGTGTTGTTCCCGGGGTGCGCTGGTGAAGGAGAAGTTGAAATTGAGGAAAAATCGCCAGATCAAAGCGAGGTTCCTGGAGAAAATGAAAACCATCAAAAAGCCACAAAAGAGCAATCAGAAGAAACAGGGAAAGATGGGACAGTGGAGGAGAAAGTCAATCTTGAGATGGAACCTGGAAAAGACATCAGAGAGGTCAAGAAGGCAATAGAGGAAGAGGGGAAGTAAGCATAACTTACTGGGGAGTCGTCTAATGGCAAGACGCGAGACTCTGGATCTCGTTATTGG
>SOKD01000269.1 GCA_004376305.1 Candidatus Cloacimonadota bacterium
GGGATATACGGTGACGTGCAGAGTATCGAGAATTGTATATTCACCAGTAATACATTTATTCAGGAATTGAACAAACAGTATGGAAACCAAAATGTACCAACCGATGTTCTAGCATTTTCTTTTACTGAGGGTCAGGATTCTGAATATAGAAAAGAGATGTTTGGGGATATCTACATTTCTGTTGAAATGGCTCGGGAGAATGCTGAAAGGTATGATGTGAGTCTTCATAAGGAAATACGGTTGCTGTTTATACACGGCTTGCTCCATCTATTGGGTTATGATGATGAAGATGATGATAACAAGGAAATCATGAGAGCAAAGGAGCATCATTACCTCAAAAACAAATAATGTGTCTTTCTTTGTTTTCGTAACACGAACTGTGAGAAGCAGGAAAAGCGAATTCTAATTAATGAAAGCTGCAGTCTTTCTTAGTATTTGCATTTTATTACTCTTGCTTTCCGCGTTCTTTTCGAGTGCAGAAACAGCCTTTTTCTCACTGACCGAACATGAGATTGATTCTCTTGGGATTGGAGAAAAGCGGAAAAAGCTTTTCTTTGATCGACTGTTCAAATCGCCACACATTTTATTAAGCACGATATTACTCTCAAATACCGTTGTCAATGTTGCTTTCTCATTCCTCATTACCCTTCTGTTTCTTGAGTTCCTTCCAAACCTCAGGCTCAATGTGAAGCTGGGAATGTTTCTGAATACCGTAATCATTACGACATTTCTCTTGATCTTTGGCGAGTTCACTCCAAAATTCTATGCTTTAAGGTTCAATAAACTGCTGTCAATGCGAAGCGCTATTCCTCTGTATTATTTCACTGTCCTTCTTCGTCCTTTTGTATTGCTACTCGGACTTCTCAATAGAGGGATGGACAGGCTTGTTAAATACAAGGATAAGGAAGAAATTTCCTTCAGTGAACTCAAGATGCTCTTTGAGATGAGTGAAAAGCTGGGTGTGCTGAAAGCGAAGGAGCGAGAAATGATAAATTCGCTTTTTAATTTGACTGAAACTGTTGTGTCTGAAGTTATGGTGCCCCGGACGAGGGTCTTTTCTGTCCATGCTGATATGGAAATCAGGGAAGTTTATTCACTGCTTCTCAAAAGACCGTACTCACGTATTCCTGTATTTTCCTCGAATGAAGAAAAAATTGAGGGTGTCCTTTACCTGAAAGATCTCTTACTTCACAGGAATGACAAAAAGAAGCGGGTCAAAGTAATTGTGAGGGAATCACTATTTGTTACAGAAAACATGAAGCTAAAGGACCTGTTTTTGGATTTCAGAAAAAAAAGAGTACATTTCGCGATTGTTGTTAATGAATTCGGTGGTGTTGAAGGTATTATAACAATGCACGATATACTTGAGGAGATCGTTGGCAATATTAAAGATGAATACCATCAAGCAGAGATACCTCTCTATCAACGTGTATCAAAGAGCACGTTGCTTGTGGATGGTGAGTTGAGAATTGATGAATTCCCTCGTGATTTCTCAAAGTGTATTCCTCAGGGTGAATATGAAACAGTTGGTGGATTCGTTCTTTTTCACCTGGGAAGAGTACCGGAGGAAAACGAGTCTTTTCGTATCGGGGATTTGGTTTTTACGATTGTTAAGGCAGATGGAAAAAAGCTCGAGAAAATTCTCATGAAGAAAGAGCATGCAATGAAGGAGAAAAAAAATTGATTTACGCTTTCCTTATGGGTATTTTTATTCTATTTATCATTTTCTTTACATCTACTGAGATTGCCCTTATTTCAGCAAATCCCATTAGAATCCGCCATTTAGCAAAATACGGAGACAGGAGAGCTCACCAGATACTCTCATTCTTCTTGCATCCTGAGGATTATATTGCTACGATACTTATAGGCACAAATTTATTTGTAGTGGCAATAACAGTGATTGCAACACGAGCTTTTTCGTATTACTGGGGGCTTACGGGAAAAGTTCTGACCACCTTTATTGTCTCCTTTTTGATCCTCATTTTTGGAGAAATTATCCCAAAATCATTCTCAAGAACCCATGCAAATTCTGTTTCTATTGCGAATTTCCCTCTGTTAAAATTGTTCCATATTCTTTTTTTTCCACTCTCCTGGACTATAAGAGGGGTATCACGGTTACTGTTGTTTCGGGTTGAAGATCAAAGTCAGGGTATGTTCAAAGAAGAAATGAGCAAGGAAAAGCTTACATGGACCTTAAATAAAGCACGGCTGAGCGATAAAGTGAAAAAGATAGATAAGAGCATCTTTTCAAAAATCTTCCGGTTTAGTGAAAAACCTGTGTCGGAGGTAATGGTACCACGTACCGAGATGAAAATGATACGGTATCCCTTCAAGGTCAAGGATGTTCTTCGAATGACAGAGATGACTGGATTGTCGCGTTTTCCTGTTTTCCGAAAAACACCGGATGGTATTATGGGACTTGTGACCGTTAAGGACATTTTTCTTAAGGAACACCAGAAAATGAGCAACATGGTGACACCGGTTACGTTTGTGCCTCCCAATAAGCGGTGCGATAGCCTTCTAACAGAGTTGAGAGAGGAACCCGCACAGCTTGCAATCGTTGTCAATGAGTATGGCGAAACTGAAGGATTGGTAACGCTCGAAGACTTAATTGAAGAGCTCTTTGGCGAAATTGCTGATGAATTTGACATTCATGTGACGGAGGAGAAAATAGAACAACTTGACGGAAATAGCTTTATTATCAGCGGCTTGAGTCGCATTGAGGAAATCAATGAAGAGCTGAATTTGCAGATTCCCGAAGGTGAGTATGATACTATAAGTGGTTTTATTATGGATAGACTGAAAGAACTGCCTGTGGAGGATCAGCAAATCGAAGAAGAGGAATACATGCTTATTGTCAAAAAAATGGATGGACAGAAGATAAAGAAGGTCATTCTCAGGATAAAGGAGTCAAGGAGTAGTTGAGCAAGGGCTTTCCGTTTGCAGCAAGTATATCAATTATGTTATGAGTCCTGTCGGGAAAGATTGGCATTGCCTTCTCAAATAACGAAATAGTGAAGGTAGCTCTGCCATTCGTGAACCTTCTTTTCGTGCTTTGCGGGAAAAAGAGTGAAATCTGTGTGATTCTGTGGCAATAAGGCATATTTTTTCAAAAAAGCTGAATTTTTTACTTGACAAGAAATGTATAATTCTATATAATTGGATATAGTTATGTGGAGTTATAGGTAATTATAGATAGTTATTGTGAATTATAAATAAGTATGGCTATTTCACTGAAAAAGATCGATCCTAATAAGTTTTACACTATCGAAGAAATATCTAATTTTCTTGATCTCAGTTCTCAGACCATAAGAAAATTTTTGAGAGAGAAGAGGATGAAAGGAAAGAAGATAGGGAGGCGGTGGCATATTCTGGGGAAAAACGTCATTAATTTCGTTAAGGAATAGGGGTAATTATGTTTGGAAAAAAGAAATCTGTTGTCGGTCTCGATATTGGGAGTTCACAAATTAAAGTTATTGAACTAACCGGGTATCCGAAATTAACGACCATACTTACCGTTGGGATTGCTCCCCTTTTGCCTGATGCAATTGTTGATGGTGAGGTTATGGACAGAGAAGTAGTTATAGATACAATTAGAACCCTTTTTGAGAAGTACAAAATTCAGGCAAAAGATATTGCTACATCAATTTCGGGGAGAGGAGTTATAGTAAAAAAGATTAAAATGGACAAGATGAAGAAATCTGAAGTGTCCGAGCAGATTCGATGGGAAGCAGAGCAGTATGTTCCCTTTGATATTGATAATGTATCCCTTGCCTTTGAGATTGTTAACCCTGACTTGGGTGGTGGGCAAATGGAAGTACTGCTTGTGGCTGCAAAAAGCGAAGTTGTCAATTCATACGTAAGTCTCATTAAGGAAATGGGACTCAATCCTGTTGTTCTTGATATTTCTCCCTTTGCGATTCAGAATATTTATGAGTGTAATTACCCGGTTCTGCCTGATAAGAGAATAGCCCTTGTAAGCATTGGGGCAGAAATTACAAATATCAGTTTTGTTATCAATAATGTGAACAGTTTTTCGAGAGATATGTTCTCCGCAACGGACAGCTGCTCTCAAAAAATACAGCGGGAGATGGGATTGAATAGAGCTCAAGCTGAGCAACTTATTAGAGGTGAATCCCTTGAAGGTGTAACTCCTGAAGATGTTGACAAATTCTTCCAGGAATTTGCAGAAGAGATAGCCGTCGGAATAGACAAGGTAATTCCTTTCCTTCCTGGTGAGAAAGAAAAGATTGATAGAATTGTTTTGTGTGGGGGTGGTGCGTTGATTCGCGGTCTTGTTGATTATTTGAAGAATCGTTTTGATACCGAAGTGATAATAATTAATGCTTTACAGAACATAAAGTACGATCCGGCAATTTTTGAGGAAGAGAGACCGGAAAAAATATCTCCCGTAATAGCTGAAGCAATCGGTTTGGCATTAAGAGGATAAGTTAAAATTGAAGAATAGGAGAAACCATGGTTAGAATTAATCTTCTTCCAAAAGAAGAAAAGATAAGAAGAAGAGGGGTTGGTTTGCCACGCCCTACTCTGAGTATGCCAACTGGGGTCGATAATTACATGGGTATTGCAGTTATTGTCCTGGTAATAATCATTCTTACCGTTATCCAGATAAGACAAAGGAGAATTATCGCAAACCTAAATGTGAATATTGAGGAAACAAGAGCAGAACTCAGAAAACTTAGTGAGGTTGTTAAATTTGTAAAGGAACTTGACCGCAAAAGAAAAGACCTTGATGCAAGGATTGAAATAATAAGGGGGCTTAATAGAGGAAGATATGAGAAGACAAAATTCCTTTATACGATAAGCTTACTCATCCCTGATTACTGCTGGATTCAAACTGCTGATGTGAAAGGAACCATGGTGGCAATCAAGGGTATCACGTTTTCGAACCAGGTAATTGCTGATTTTATGAGAAAAATGAATGATTCGAAGATGTTTCAAAAAGTTGAACTCAAAAATATTGTAGGGAAGGAAGTTGATAATCATAATGTTATGGAGTTTGACCTGACAGCTTACCTCGTTGGTGTTTCTGTTGCTTCTGAGGCAAAACCACCTGCGCCAAAGAAGCCGGAAGGGTCAAAGTAGCCATAAGAAAGGAATAATGAAATGAAAGGCATTGGAAAAATTCTCATATTCCTTGGTGTTGCAATTGTCCTTGTCGTTTTGTATTATTTTCTTATCCATACAAAAACTTCGAAAGAAATAGAAACGCTAAGGGATACATACAGTAGCGCCAGTGACTCTTTGATAAAAGCACAGCAGATAGCGAATCGTTTGCCTGAAACGCAAAGGGAATACGATTTCTTGAAAAAGCAATGGGAACACGCACAGGGTATGTTGCCTGTTAAAAAGGAGACAGAACAATTGCTGAGTATTATATCAAAAGCTGCAACAGAGAACAATGTTAAAATTACCGCATTCAAGCCAGGAAAGCTTACTGCAAAAGCGAATTTCGAGGAATATCCACTCACCATTACAATTCTGGGAAAATACCACAATGTTGGAAAGTTCTTTAGTGATATTGGAAATCTAAAAAGAATTATCAGGATTGCAAATATTAAGATGGTCAACAAGAAAGATAAAGAGACAATGGAGACCACTTTTACCGCAACGAGCTATCTTTATGCTGGCTTGCGTCCTGAGGGGAAGAAACCTAAGAAAGGTGCGAAATAATGAAAAAGATACAGAGAGAATTGCTTTTTATCTTCCTCTTATTCTTTGCGCTTTATCTTTCTGGATGCGGAGGAGGAAATCCCTTCAACTTCTTTATTGGGAAGATGACCAAGACCGTTGAAAAGGAGAAGTCAAAAACAGCACCACCTCCAGAAACGAAGAAAGGGACATTACTGGCAGATTCGTTAAAGAAGACTCCTGGGACACCTATGGCGGAAGAGGATTCTTTAAAGATACTTGAGGCAGCTCTTGGGATCGAATACTTTCATTACACCAGTGGAGGAAGAAGAGATCCGTTTGAAACCCTTTTCAAGGGCAAAGAACTCAATGTCGAAAACGTAAAACTTGTCGGTACGATATGGGGACCTAAAGGACGGTTTGCCCTGCTGAAGGAACCAATGGGTAAGGGCTTTGTAATCGGAATTGGAGATAGAATTGCTGATGGAAGAGTTATTGATATAACAAATAAGAGTGTAACATTTCTTATTACCAAATTTGGAGTAAGCTCAAGGGTAATGCTGGTATTGGAAGAGAAGGATGAAAAACTTAAATAGAGAGGTGGTAAAAATGAGTCACTTGAGAAAGCTGAGGTATGTAATCCCAATTCTGATTTTGCTTTTAGGTTTCTGCCCGCTTCATGCTGTCAAACTGCTCGATATTGCTGTGAGTAGTATTCCAGGTGGGACCGAGATAACGATTAATTTCGACAGTCCGGTTAACTACACAGAATTTGCAATGGAAAACAAATTGATATTCGATCTTATTCAGACCGGAAGCGAACTCGAGGCACATAGATTTGAGGGAATTAATCGTGGGGGAGTAGGTACCATTACACTGATTCCCTTCTACACGGCAAATCTCCTGCGCTTGACTATTGATATGTCCGTTGGCGGTACCTATACTGCGACAACTGATGGAAACAAACTCATTGTGAGATTTGACAATCCCAATCAGGAAGGTTTTGAAACATGGCTTGCTTCTCAACAGGAGGTTACAGAATCAAGCCTGGGGTATGAGGAATACTACGATGTTCCCGGACTCATTTCCTTTGACCTTGAGGACGCAGATATACAAACGATCATGAGAGCAATGGCTCATTATGGTGGGAAGAATGTTGTTGCGGGTGAGGAGGTCAAGGGTACAATAACAATGAAATTAACCAATGTGTCATGGAAACAAGCGTTCGATGTGATTGTCAAAACTGCAGGTTTTGCATACAGGGAAGAAGGAAATATTATCCGTGTTGCTGATGGAGCAACGTTTGACAAAGAAAGAGAAAACAGTGAGATGGCGCAGCCAATAATTCACAAAGTCTATAAGCTTTCTTTTGCAGAACCGAAGGAACTGAAGGGTAATGTGGATAAGCTGATATCGAAAAAGGGCAAGATTGAAATTGATGAAAGAACCAATTCCCTTATAGTATCAGATATCGAATCAAGACACCTTAACATCAAAGCACTGATTGATATTCTTGATGCGCCTAATCCACAGGTTGATATTGAAGTAAGAGTTGTCGATGTTGACTATGATTTCGGAAGAGACTTAGGAATAACATGGGGAGTTGGCAATCTGAGAAGCACACGGTACAACATCTTAGCTGCAGGGAGTTTAAAGACAGCAACAGTGGGTGCTTTCGATCTTACACTTGGATCGGTAAGGAATTTTGCAAAGATCACTGCTATGCTGAACCTGTATGAGAGAGAAGGAAAGACAAAAACAGTAGCAAATCCGAGGATAACAGCGCTCAACAACAGGGAAGCGGAAATTCTCGGCGGAAAGAAATTCCCCGTTAATGTTCTTGACCAGACTGGTAATCTTGTAACGAGGTACTTTGAGGTTGGCACCCAGTTGAAGGTTACTCCTCACATAAACTCAAAAGATGAAATTACGTTGGATATCGAGGCGGAATTGAGTAGTGTTGATCCCACAACCCTTATTATTACCACTACTGAGGCAAAGACGCGGCAGCTTGTTAGGGACGGTGAAACGGTTGTTCTTGGAGGATTTATTCGGGAAGAGGAACAGAGATCTGAGGTTGGCATCCCCATCCTGAGGAGTATCCCCATCCTCGGAATGCTCTTTAAAAGGACTGGAAGGTCGATAAAAAAGAGAGAAGTGCTCATTTTCTTGACACCTCATATAATTAAGTACTATTAAAGAAAAGCGCTCGCAAATGCGAGCGCTTTTTTATGCGTAGAGGGTTTTTATTTCCCAAGCAAAATTAGAGATATCTTTTCCATGGAGTCAAAAGATTTTGTTTTTTCAGATGATGTGACAAAGATCTTTAACATGCGTTTTTTACTGGAACGGCTGAAAGAAGAGATTATCCGGGCAGGAGAGGTGAAGGGTTGCTTTTCCATAATTCTGATAGATATTGACCATTTTAGTGCCATTGCTGATACATATGGACGTATGGCTGCAGACGAAGTTCTTCGGTTTTTCGCTATCCTGCTGAAGGATTTTGTAAGGAAAGGCGACATTGTCTGCACGTATGAGGATGACCAATTCGCTATAATTCTTCCTGATGCTGATGCCAAGCATGCTATCAGATGCGGCAATAGGTTGTTAGACCTGCTGGAGAAAAAGGAGTTTGCGCTCAAGTCAACGGGTAAGGATAAATTAAAATTATCAGTTACCATGGGTGTTGCCAGTTATCCGAATGCTGGCAGGGATGCTGAGGAGCTTCTTGATAATGTTTCACATGCTTTAAAACAAGCGAAACAAAAAACGACAACTAAAATCTCCCAGTATCGCTCATTGGAAAAGGAGAAAGATGAAAGAATCAGGCTCAACTTTGATAGGTTCATTGGAAGAGATGCTTCACTCTCGTTGTTGAGGGCTTCTATTGAGATGATTTCGCATGGTGGGGTGAAAGCGTATTTTGTTACTGGAGAAATCGGTATTGGCAAAACAAGATTCCTGCTGCAAGCGATGTCCTATGCACATCTCATAGGATTTTGCACATTTTATGAAAGAGCATTTGCACAAAAGGTATCCAATCCCTATTTCCTTTGTAAATCGCTTCTGGAAGATATTACAAGAATGTTTGAACCTCAAGTAATTATGCAGGTCGTGAAGGGCCTGTCAGTTTGGAGAGCGGGACTCAGCTGGTTTGCTCCGGATATCTTTGGAAAAGTCGAAGTTGATGAGATGCATGCCGCGGAGCCAAAACGACCTGATAAACATTACCTGTACGAAGCAATTACCCGGTTTTTAGGAGAAATTTCGCACTACAATCCTCTCTTTCTCTTTTTTGATGACCTGCATTGGGCTGGTCAGGATGACATTGAATTATTGCAATATGTGATACAGAATAGTGTAAATAGCCGTATGCTCATTA
>SOKD01000157.1 GCA_004376305.1 Candidatus Cloacimonadota bacterium
TCTCTCATCCCCCCCATTACCTCCCCGGCTTTTCCGGGAATGAATTCATGCGCAACAATAGAGATTGGAGTCCTCTCTAAATTGATTTCGACAATATAGGCTCCCCTCTCCTTTGCAGCAAAGGGAAGCGATGCAGCCGGCTGCACAATACCTGATGTTCCTAATACAAAAACAATGTCTGCTTCCCGCGATTTAAGAAATGCATTTCCAAGGATTTCTCTGTCAAGACTTTCACCAAACCAGACAACATCAGGTCTGATGTATCCGCCGCAGTCACATTTCTGTGGTACTCCCGAAATAATTTCATCGTATTTCTTTCCACAATCAAAACATTTGTTTTTCCATATATTTCCATGAAGTTCAAGAATTTTCCCGCTTCCCGCTTTTCGGTGAATCCCATCAATATTCTGTGTAATAAGCATAAATTCATCGAAGAACTTTTCCATTTCCGCAATTACATAATGGGCAGGATTTGGCTCTGCTTTTCCTATTATATCCCGGCGCCAGTTATACCATTCCCAAACAAGTTGAGGATTCTTTTGAAATGCCAGGGGTGTAGCAAGTTCCTCGGGTCGATGCTGTTTCCACAATCCTCTCTTGCCTCTGAACGTAGGGATCCCGCTTTCCGCCGAAACCCCTGAACCCGTGAGTACCACACACCGCTTATTGTATTGAACAATCTCCCGTAAATCCATAATAGTCCCTTAATACAGAGGATGAAGAAAGTCAAGCACTTTTTGATAATTTGCATTTTAACGATTCTGCAATTCCGAAGTTAAACCGCAGCAGAGCAGCACGGTGAAAAAGAGATTTTTTATTGACCTTAATCAACAGATATGGTAATTTGGTGATATGAAGGAAAGAGTTACTTTTATTGGAGCTGGGAATGTTGCATGGAATCTCTCACATGCTCTGCATGAATCGGGTTACCGAATCGGTGGAATTTCATCAAGAAAGAAATCATCTGCAAAGAAATTAGCGGCAAAATTCAAATGCGCTTTCACAACAGACCCAACACATATTACTCAGAACACTGATATTATATTTATCACAACACCCGATTCAGCAATCAATGAGATTGTTAATGCTCTCTGCGCAGAAAAATCGTTGAACAAAAATCAACTCATTGTCCATACCAGCGGGCTTCTGAGCGCGAAATCAATGAATTGCGTGAAAAAATGGGGAGCAATTCCACTCTCAATGCATCCTGCTTTCTCATTTTCTTCCCCTTTGTTCAAAAAGAATGAATTCAAAGGAGTGTATTTTGTTCTGGAAGGCAGTAGTAGAGCTGTTGAAAAAGGGAAAACAATTGTCCGCAACCTCGGGGCAAAATCAATAGTCATAGCCGGAGAAATGAAACCACTCTATCATCTTGCTCTTGTTTTTGCCAGCAATCTTTTTGTAGGGATTGAGGATATGGCAGTCAACTTGCTGTCACAATGTGGAATAGAAGAGAAAGATGCTCGAAATCTCATAAAACCACTTGTTGAAGTGACTGAAAAAAATATCTTGGAGAAAGGCACTCTTAAAGCGCTCACCGGTCCTGTCGAGAGAGAAGATATAGAAACGCTCAAAAAACATCTGTCAACGCTAACAAAATACAAATATGCATACAAAAAGGTATACACAGAGCTCTCCAAGCATCTTGTCACAATGGTTGAGAAGAAAGGGGAAGTTGATAAGAAAGCACTATGGTTAATGAGAAAAATGCTGTCCGATTAAATACCAAATCCCAATAAAACCGTAACAACATCGTTGTAGCACTCTCTACAACCAATGTAACTAATACAACAAATGAAACAATTCGTCAGAGGAACCTTTCTTCCCTATTGTTCACCATCCAGATTCAGGAGTTTTCCCCTGACCCGGTCATTCTCCTTATCAAGTTTAAGGGATTTTAGCCACATTTCTTCAGCTTTCTCTTTATCTCCGAGTTTCTCGTACACATCACCCAGATGGTCGTAAATAATTGCATCCTTTGCATAACGCATTGCTTCCAGGAGCACATCCTTTGCTTTCTCGTAATTGCTTAATTTGAAATAAAGCCACCCCATACTGTCAATAAAAAACCCGTTTTCTGGCTCTATCTCCAGTGCCCTTTTGATAAGTTTTCCAGCCTCTTCCAATTTCATATTATTTTCAACATACATATAGCCAAGTGCATTAAATGCATTGGCATTCATAGAATCTATCTCAATGATTTTTCTATACGAATATCCGGCTGAATCAATGTTCCCAATCTTTCCATATAAAGAACCAAGACTGTACCATGATGCAGTAAATGTCCAGTTTTTCTCTATACTTTCCAATAAAAATGGCTTGGCAACCTCGTAATCCCCTGCCCGATAAAAATGCATACCAATAGAAAGAAGAATTTCTTCTTCTTTAATTCCCTTCTTTTTCAACTTAGTGTAGTAGAAGAGTGCCTTCTCTTCATTAGATTCCTTTATACTGACAAGAAAAAGATACTCAAAATTAGGAATGAAATCAGGATTAAGCGTAAGCGAATGATTTAATGATTCTCTGGCTTTCTCCATTTCCCCTCTGTCAAAATAAATCCGTCCCAGAAAATGGTAAACGCTTGCATCTTTAGGAGCAAGACCTGAGAGAAGCAGATACTGTTCAAGCGCATATTCATTATCACGAAGCTGATAATACGCATATGCGAGTTGCTTTCGAACATTGGTTTCTGTTGGTGAAATTGCAAGTATTAAAAGAGCGTGGTCCCTTGCATTCTCCCATTCACCTTTCACGAGTTCGAATTCGACAATTTTTTTGATGAGACTCAAATTGCTTGGGTTAAGCTGAGCAGCTTTCCTATAGTAATGAAGAGAGCTATCAACAACCCCTGTTATATCATAGACAATTCCCAGCCCAAGGATTGCTGGATAGTACAAAGAATCCAGAATGAGCGCTTCCTTGAATTCAAGTGCAGCAAGGTCAAACTCTTTGGTTCTTCCATAAAGGTCGCCCAACTGTGTATGAACTCTCAAATCAAACGGAAAACGTATTTTTAATGCTCTAAGAAGAATAACTGCTTCATCTATGTTATCAAGATCTCTGAGGATCTGAGCCAAATTAATAATAAGGTAGTAGTTGGTTGTATCGGATAATGCCTTTTTATAATAGATGGATGCTTGCTTTATCTCCCCTTTGTCTTTTGCACCGTTACCAAGTATTACATAAAGATCGATATCTTTCGAGCCAAATCGAATTGCCATTTCAGCATATTTTTCCGCTTCTTCAAATCTTTTAATCTTCGAAAGGACAAAAGCAAGTTCAGATAGATATTCCGGGTTATCCGGATCTTTCTCTATTGCCTTTTTGAATTCCTCTACCGAGAGACTCTCCTCACCTTGCTCCATGTAGTACAAACCAAGCGAGTAGTGTTGAATACAAGAATAGGAGGAATTTTCATCCTTCTCTATATGCCTTGAACAAGTGACCGTAACGAGTAATAGGAAAAATAAAAAGGGAATAATGGCTTTCGAATTATGGAAAAGGAAATTGTGTTTCAAAGTTTGTATTTTCCAAAATCCTCAAGGTCCATATTCTTAAGGTATTCTTTCAGGCTTTTCTTCTTGAGTTCATCATCCAGTTCAATGGACGTACCGCTCTTCTCCATAACCTGTTCTTCAACAAAAATGGGAACTTTCATTCTCAGGGCAATTGCAATAGAATCGCTCGGTCTTGCATCTACTTCATAGAGCTCCTCGTTCTTTTCAAGCATAATCGTTGCATAGTATGTATCACACTCTAATTTGCTGATAATTACTTTAAGCATACGAATATTCATACCGTTGAGGAAATTCTTAATAAGATCATGGGTGAAAGGACGTGGCGGTTTCACTCCTTCAAGTTCTAATGCTATTGCATTTGCTTCATGTACACCTATCCAGATCGGCAAAACCATATCGCCATCAACATCTTTAAGAAAAATGATAGGTGATTTGCTACCCTTGTCAATTGCCATAGCCGAAACTTTTACTTCTATCACTAAAAACCCTTTATCTGCAAAGCAATTTTCAGAAGGAATCCAGCAATTAAAGCCAATGAGAGAGAAAGAAGAAGATCGAATATGCTAATATTGTATTTCTTCTTCTTCTTAAGAAAAGAAAGAAATCCCCTTGGAAATAACGCAAGAGGAATAAAAAGATAGTAGAAACTCCCCAATACAGCAAATGTTGCAATTGCTGCCCTTTCTATGAACTCAATGGTCTTCATCTTCCAATCGGGAAAGGTAAGCAACATATTAAATGAAGACTTTATCGAAAGGATAAAATAGAGAGCACCATAGGTAACAGCAATGTATATAGAAACAAAATTTATCAGAATAGTGTTTCCATACAGAGGAATGATTGTACCATAATGAGGATATGATGGAACAGCAAACGAGATAAGCCAGCAACCGGCAATGTGAAATACCTGATCCAGCAGGAAAAGGATAAACCCAATTTTCTTCAGTTTCGGGGTTACAACCAGCTTTGCTTTATCCACCAAAATGTGGTAAATAATATTAAGAAACAGATAAAACCAGAGGATAGGATAATGGGGAAGATAGGGAATTGCAAAGATAAAAATAAATATTCCAGCAATGGTACCATGAAGAATAACTCCCCATTGATATTTCGTCTTTATCATAAAGACGGTATTCGTCTGGAAGGGAAAATCACCAATAAAATGACCGGCAAGAAGCCGCCAGAATAAAAATGAAAATTGCATCTATACAGTCTCGCTAACTACCCATAGTTTAATTTTTGCTTGAACCTCGGTATGAAGTTTAATGGGAATTGTATACACCCCAAGACTCTTGATGGATTCTTCTATAACGACCTTCCTTTTATCAATCTCATATCCTTCACTTTTAAGCAGTTCGGCTATGTCTGCTGTTGTCACTGAACCGTAGAGCTTCTCGTTCTCCCCAGCCTTTACCACAGATGTAACGGACACTGTATTCAGTTTCTCAGCAAGCTTTTCAGCCTCTCCTTTTGATTTCATGTACTCTACAGCTTTCTTCTTTTTTATCTCTTCAAACCTCTTCTTATTTCCCTGAGAAGAAATCAGGGCTTTTTTCTTTACAAGAAGGTAGTTTCGCGCATAGCCTGATGCAACATCAACAACATCACCTTCATTGCCCAAATTATCTATATCTTCAAGTAGTATTACCTTCATTTTCCCTCTCCATCCTGAATAAAGTTATACCTTCTCAAATCGAAAATTCTGCACCATAAGGGAGAATAGCCATTTCACGAGCCATTTCGATGGCTTTCGCAATCTCTCTTTGATGTTTTGCACAATTTGCAGTATGTCGCCGAGGAAGGATCTTTCCCCTATCCGTAAGGAACCGCTTGAGTAGTTCAACATCCTTATAATCAATTTTTTTACTTCTATCCTCACAAAACATGCACTTTCTTCGTGATTCTCTGTACATTAAAATACCTCCATTGAAAAACTATGGCGCAGAGAACTCAGAGATTATCAATCAATAAAGATTCAGAAACCTTTTTAAGTGAATGTGATAAAACCCGGTAATCTCCGGAGTTCTGCTCCCTGTAATACTTAAAATGGGAGATCATCATCCTGTTGATCTGTTTCTGTGTCACCCTTAGAGATATCCGCATTCTTTTCTTCGGTCTCCGCTTTCGGACCAAAAGCTGCTTTCTCGAGATTCTGAATTCGCCACGCATTTATCTCAACAATATTTCTCCTCTGACCTTCAACCTCCCAGCTCCGACTCTCTAATCTTCCCTCAATGAAAACAGCACTTCCCTTATGAAGCGTTTCTGCAAACCGCTCTGCCTGTTCACGCCAAACCGATACGGAAACAAACGCAGCCGCCTTTTGCCAATTTCCATCCCTGTCCTTGTATGAACGGCTTGACGCAAGCCTGAACTTCAGTACTGGTACACCATCAGGAGTAAAATTCAAGTTAGGGTCAGCGGTAAGCCTTCCCGATATCATTACTTTGTTTATGGACGGTAACCTTATTTCACTCATGTTTCTCTCCCTCGATTTCATCTTCATAGCTGTCATACGGAATTTCAATCTCAATTTCCACCCGCATTAAGTTATTTCGTAAAACCATATCGTTGAACTTAAAATATTCCTTGAAGGCACCAATCTTTTCTGGTAGCAGAAAAAACTGAAAGGCAACAAAATTCCCCATATTCTTCTTATTAATCCTAAAGGAAAGTTTCTTTTTTCCCCAACGATTCACTTCTATGACTTTTCCCTTCTCATTGGTAACAATCTCAGTAAGTTTATTTATTTCTTGCTCTACATCATCATTGCTGCAGGAAGGATCGAAAATTATTAGCGATTCATATGCTCTCAAGCGTTACCTCCTTCTTAATTAAGCCGCGCAAATACTGGTGCCAGTACCAGCGAAATAACACTCATCAATTTTATCAGAATGTTAATCGACGGACCTACAGTGTCCTTTAGTGGATCACCGACCGTATCACCAATAACCGCTGCTTTGTGCGCGGGGCTATTTTTTCCTCCAAAATGACCATCTTCAATATATTTTTTTGCATTATCAAGAGCCGCACCAGCATTTGCTGTATAGATTCCAAGCATAAATCCGGTTATGAGGGCACCCATAAGAAAACCAGCAAGTGAAACTGGTCCAAGTGTAAATCCAATAAGAACCGGAACAACAATAGCGAAGATCCCCGGTACGATCATGTTGTTAATTGCCCCTTTTGTAGCAATGTCAACACACCTTGTCGCATCTGCTTCGGCTTTTCCCTCCATAAGTCCCTTTATTTCTTTAAACTGTCTCCTCACCTCATTTACAATTCTAAATGAAAGCTTGGCAACAGCGCTGGCGAGCATCGAAGAGAAAAGGAATGGTATCATTCCTCCTATAAGCAAACCAGCAATAAGTTTTGGATCTTCCAGATTCAGAATAAACTCGCCTTTTATATTTGAAATGGTTACAATGAAAGCGGTTATCAAACCAAGAGCGGCAAATGCCGCTGAACCAATTGCAAAGCCTTTCCCTATCGCAGCTGTTGTATTTCCAACGGCATCAAGCTTGTCGGTAATGCTTCTTACCTGAGGTTCAAGCTTTGCCATTTCGGCAATCCCCCCAGCATTATCGACAACCGGACCGTAGGAATCCACAGAAAGTGTGATTCCGAGAATGGAGAGCATACCAAGCGCCGCCAGAGCAACTCCATACATTCCAGAAAAATAAAAACTGACAAGAAGCGCTCCACTAATTGCCAGAACCGGAAAAACCGTTGATTGCATCCCAATCGAAAGTCCGTTTACCACCACAATTGCCGGACCTGTTTGAGCAGATTCAGCAAGCTTTTTTACTATCCAGAATTTTTCACTGGAGAAGAATTCGCTTACCAATCCAATAACAAGCCCTGTAATAAGTCCGGACAGAATTGCCCAGAATGGTCCAAGACCGCCGTACATCCGACTACCTTCACTGAAGGAAATATTCAAGAATTTGACAATCAAGAAGCTACCAATAATCATTATGGCAGCACTTGTATAAACTCCAAGATTAAGCGAATTCTGAGGGCTTTTCACCGGCAGTATTTTCACCATCAGAACACCCAGGATTGACGCCACTATCCCGAAGGCAGCAATAAAAAGGGGAAGATCAACTAACTTGCTTCCGATAAAAGTGAAACTAATTCCTATTGCAATACAAGCAATAATCGACTCCACATAAGATTCTAAAAGGTCTGCTCCAAGCCCCGCTATATCTCCTACATTATCACCAACATTGTCAGCTATAACTGCCGCATTCCTCGGGTCGTCTTCGGGAATACCTTGCTCAACCTTCCCGACAAGATCGGCTCCCATATCGGCTGCCTTGGTAAATATCC
Organism: Candidatus Cloacimonadota bacterium; assembly: GCA_004376305.1. Lineage (GTDB taxonomy): Bacteria > Hydrothermota > E44-bin80 > E44-bin80 > E44-bin80 > SOKD01. Next base: position 7,851 of record SOKD01000157.1, read on the forward strand.
CTCCTCCTGCACGAGCGAAGAGTGCAAGGAGCGATGCACCCATAGCATAACCGGTAATATTCAAAGGATTACCTTTGAATAAAACGTAGACAATTACAAAACCCAAAAGGCCGATCCCAACAATCGAGAGACCAGTAACTGCACCAGAAGAAAAGGATACCTCAAGAGCTGGTCTTAATCCAGTCATTGCAGCTGCGGCTGTCCGCGAATTTGCCCTTGTCCCTACCCACATGGCAAGATATCCTGCCAGAGCAGAAACCGTTGTACCTATAAAAAAGGAAATTGCAGTCTTCCAGTTAATACCGATATCAAAGAAATAACCGAACAGAGTAAAAGCAATCATTATAACTATAACAACGAATCCAACAATGGTGTATTCCCTCCTCAGGAAGATTTGAGCACCTTCCTGGATTGCTTTCGATACCTTCACCATGAGCTCATTTCCCTGCTGTTTTCTCATAATAGAAAGTGAGAGAAAAAAAACAGTAACAATTGACAAAATCGCTGCAAGGAGAGCAGCGTGAATTGCTGTCATTCTACCTTCCTATTCGTGTTGTTCATTGCTGTATCTATACCTTCTTCACACCAGATTCTGATTGCATCTATGGCTTCATCAATGATGTTGGGGATCTCCTTTTTTTCTTCCCCTGCAAAATTTAAAAGTACATACTCAGTCATCGGAAGTTCATTTTCCGGTTTTCCAATGCCAATTCGTAATCGTGGAAAATCATCTGCTTCAAGATGGTAAATCACTGATGCAAGCCCTTTATGTCCCCCATCCGTACCGCTCTTTCTCATGCGAAGGAAACCAAAAGGAAGGTTAATGTCATCAAGAACCATGAGCATATTTTCATTATCAATATGAAAACTGTTCTTTGCTTCACGTACTGAAATTCCTGAGAGATTCATAAATGTTAATGGCTTGAGGAGTTTAAGCGAGTATGTGTCGCATGAAATTTCACCAAAGATGTATTTTCCTTTTCCAGGTTTCAGAGTCATTTTTTCATTTGCTGCCATTCTGTCAATTACCATATAACCTATATTGTGCCTTGTCCATACAAAATCTTTACCAGGATTACCAAGTCCACAAATAAGTTTACCTGTCAGAGATATTATTTTTCTCCCTCCTGCTTTTTTTCCTTTTCCTCTTTCTCTTCTTTTACTTCCTCCCC
>SOKD01000106.1 GCA_004376305.1 Candidatus Cloacimonadota bacterium
ACAAAAAAACCAGAAAGGAGTATCTTTTTAATACCCCAGAACATTTTACACTAACGCTTTTCTCCAGCAAATGCAAAATGTGAAAACCTAACTCTAAAGGTGTTTCTAAGATGTCACTCTATTCTTCATCCTTTTTCCTTTATCCTTTTCAATTGTTACTTGTTACTTGCTACTTGTCACTTGCCGCTTGCTCCATGCCCTACCTGTCCTGTGGAATGCATTTGCTATTCCATCGGGATGCCCCAGTCGGACTGTTGACGTTCACTTTTTGCCTTTTCCTTTTTCCTTTTAACTTGTCGTGAGGTTTTCTCCGTTTCGCTCCGTGTTCTTTGCTGCAGTAACTTGCCCAACTCCAGATGGTCTTATCGTTTTCGACCAAAGTATTTGACATATCCATTATCTTATGGTATACATCTCCAGCGTTGAACTGGGATTTAACATGAAACAAAGACGCACAATATGAAAAAAGAAGGTTTCGATAACGAAAAATATCTTAAGGAACAAAGTAAGGCAATCCTTGAGCGCGTTGCCCAGTTCAAGAACAAATTGTATCTTGAGTTTGGTGGAAAATTCGTCTATGATTATCATGCCTCTCGGGTTCTTCCGGGTTTTCATCCCAATGTAAAAATGAAGCTTCTGCAAAAACTCAAAGATAAAGCGAGCATCATACTCTGCATATATTCTGGTGATATTGAACGAAGAAAGGTGCGTGCTGATTTTGGTATAACATACGATGTTGATGCACTCCGCTTAATCGATGATCTCAGTGATTGGGGGCTCACCGTTACTGCCGTTGTCATCACCCGCTTTGATAACCAGCCAGCAACAATGGTGTTCAAGAATAAACTTGAAAGGCGAGGCATCAAGGTTTACACACATAAATTCACCAAAGGATATCCAACCAATGTAGATATGGTTGTCAGCGAAGAGGGTTATGGGGCTAACGAGTACATTAAAACTGATAAACCACTGGTAATCGTAACAGGACCGGGACCAGGGAGTGGAAAACTTGCAACCTGCCTATCACAGATGTACCATGATTACAAAAAGGGACAGAAGCCAGGATACGCTAAGTTTGAGACCTTTCCCATTTGGAATATCCCCTTGAAACACCCGGTCAATGTCGCATACGAAGCAGCAACAGCAGATCTCGGCGATTTTAATATGATTGATCCCTTCCATCTTGAAGCGTACGGTGAAAAAGCAATAAACTATAACCGCGACGTAGAAGTTTTTCCGGTTCTAAGAAGGATTCTTGAAAAAATCATTGGAAAGACTCTTTACAAATCTCCTACCGATATGGGTGTGAACCGCGCCGGCTTTTCCATCGTTAACGATGATGAAGTACAGAATGCAGCGAAGCAGGAAATTATTCGGCGCTATTTCCGCTACCGCTGTGAATTTGTAATGGGTTTTGTAGATAAAGCAACGGTGCAGAGAATCGAACTTTTGATGGATGACATGAATCTAAAACCGGAAGACCGTGCAGTGGTTGAACCAGCACGAAAAGCTGCACAAGAGGCGAAGAACAAAGGAAAGGGCAGTGAAGGCATCTACTGTGGAGCTGCTATTGAACTTCATGATGGTACCATTGTAACTGGCAAGAATTCAATCCATATGCATGCTGCATCCAGCCTTATTCTTAATGCTATCAAGAAGGTTGCCGGCATTCCGGATAAGATCCACCTGCTCTCTGAGTTAATCATTAAAGCAATTAGAAACTTGGACAAGAACATTCTCAATAAAAAATCAGGAAGTCTCGATCTGGAGGAAGTCCTCATTGCACTGAGTATTAGTGCAACAACGAATCCCACTGCTCAGATTGGTCTTGAGTATCTTGAATTATTAAAAAATTGTGAGGTGCACACAACACACATGCCAACACCAGGGGATGAGGAAGGATTACGAAAATTAGGTGTCAATTTAACGAGTGATCCCAATTTTTCAAGCAACAGTCTTTTTGTTTCATGATTTAACACATCCAGAGTCACACCATACATCTACCAAACCGCTTACATTGAAATAAGATAGTTACACCAACAGTGATCATCCTCGGTTTCATGCTAAAGTGAGAATCAGGTTTTCGTCGCCTATCCAATCCCCTCTATCCTTGCCGTTAACCAATCAAACCAATTGAACTGTTAATACTCATTTACCCTTATACTCATTTACTCATTTACCCATTCACTGTCACAATCCTTGCCGTTAACCAATGAAACCAATAAAACTAATATAACCAATTCAACACAAGGTTTTCTCCGATACTCCGATACGCTCCACTTCAAAGGGGGCAGGCATCCTCCGACCCTGATAAATTGGTTACTTTTGCCTGCGGATGCATTGGCAAAAACCGTGAAAATTTGCACAGATACCACCAAGCAAGGAAAAAGATCCCCAGAAGAGCGGTCTCGTCAATACGTGCAATACCGTCGGCTTTGCATAAGGCAGAAGGTAGAGTCCCCAGGTGATCAAAAAGCAACCTAACACAATGCATGCATGACCAAATATGAC
>SOKD01000152.1 GCA_004376305.1 Candidatus Cloacimonadota bacterium
AACAGTAGTCCTTTTAAGTAATGAATGGTACTTATCAGCGGTTGATCCTCGATAACAATGATAAGCGCGTGATTTAAGGTAATGAGAGCTGATGCAGTATCACCTTCTTTATAGAAGGACATCGCCTTTTGCATTTCACGATAACCTTCCAAATAGGATTTTCCCCTCGCTGCAGTCATATCATCAGTGCTGTCTTCCTTCAGTATCTCAAAGCCATCGCTCCGGTAGGTTTTCCTTTTGCCCTGAGCAGTTTCAACAACTAAGATGAGCGGTTCTTTCTCGGTGATGTTTTTTATTGAGAAACCTCCGGGAAGGAATCTGTACCAGAGAAGGCCACCAATCATCTCTTTTTCATTCCCACCCCACGGCGGGGATTGGTCATTGCAATCTGTTGTACGTAATGCTAAAAGAACAGGTTTGTCTCCCAGGCGTGCATTTTTCCCGGCACAGATTAAAGTTACTTCACCACTGGTGTCTCTGGAAAGATTGGTGACGGTTATTTTACCTGCATGCCAGAATCTTGTTGTTGTTCCCTTCTGGATTTTTGTAAAGAGAATGCAATCGAGACTGTCGTCGGTAATGGCAAACGGGATAAAATCAAGGAGACCATCATCGTTTATGTCGAGCATGTGGATATCGTAGATTGCCCACTGGGAAGAGCCTTCTGGATAAAGAGATCTGTCCCCGATTTCCTCGCTGAAAATAATCTTTCCGTTTTCACTGAGTACATAGAATTTGGCATTATCCTTCCCTTTTTTTCTTTCATCCTTTTCATTGGTGAGGAGAAATCCTGTACCTAAAATGATTTCCATTTGATTATCGTTGTCGATATTTACCATTTTGAAAAATGTAATATCGGAGCCTGTTTTGAAATGCCAGAGCATTTTGCCGTCACCCGATTTTGCTTTGACAACATTTTTCTTGACGGAGAGAGATGCAACTTTACAGGGTCTTATGATTCGTATGATTTTCGGGATAAGAGTAGCAAAGACTATAAGTGCCAGTATGATAATTCCGCCAATAAATAGCGGCTTTATTGGTAAAGCAAGTTTCTTTCTTGCTTTTCGGGGAAGTTTCTTCTTCTGTGGTTGGGAAATGTGTGCAGGTTCTTTTTTCTTTTTTTTCTTCGCTTCAACTTTTTCGACTCGCTTTGGTTTCATTACTGGTTTTTTCTTCTCTTTTATTTCTTCTTTCTTTGGCTCTTTTATTTCAGGTTTCTCGGTAACCTTTTTATCCGAATATTTGTCCTTGCATACATGCAATTCTTCAATAAAGGTATGGAATGAATTGAATCTTTCTTCTGGATTATACCTGAGCAGTCTCTCAGTTACATATTTAAGACCGTAAGGAATGCTTTTTCTAAAATCTAAAAGCTTGTAGTTATACCCACTATAGGGATAAATATTGTTAAGCATTTCAAAGAGCAGTATACCAATTGCGAAAAGGTCTCCTTTCTCGCTGAAACTGTTATGTTTGATTTGCTCGGGTGATAAATACCTTGGGTTGAGAATCTCAGGTTTATCTGTTTTTCTGAAGAACTTCTCGGCTATTGAAAAGACAGGGTGCAGAATGGTAATATTATTTGTATCATGTACGATTATATTTTTGGGTTCTATTCCAAGACCGAAAATCCCTTTTTCGTGAAATTTCTGGTATGCTCTGGCAATGTGATATATGAGCATTATTGCATTGAGTGGTTTGATTGGGCGATTCTGCTTTATAAGAAACTCGAGATTTTTACCTTCAATGATTTCTTCAAGTACCAGTATCCGAATACCCTTCTTTTTTATTTCAATTATCCTTGCAATGTCTTTGTATTCTTGCTGCGAGAAGTCATTGATAAGGTTCAAGAATTGATTGATCGCCTCTTTATTTGTTGTTATGTAGGGAATAATCTCGTTTAGATAGAGATGCTTTTCGCCACGCTTTGCTCTGTAAACATAAAGCGGCGGTCTTTTTTCCTCAAGCTCTTCTCTGATTATCTTTCCCTCTTCCATCCTTTCTTCTCCTTTTCGTTTTCCATCTCATCGAAGGGATGGTATGGTTTCAAAGAAATGCTCAATATTCTCAATTGCCAGGTGTGGTATTGGTTTGTTATCCTCTTGAATACGAAGGATGACAACAGTTACATTCCTTCTCTCAATTCTACTCAGTGTTACTTCGTATTCTCTGAGTAATTCCAAAATGTGCGAGAGCAGTTTCATCCTGGATGAATAGACGAGTACCAGGATTGTTGAATTTGGAATAGTCTTTACCCCCGATATTGTTGAGTATTCCTTTGTTATCAATAAATATGGTTCTCTTTTCGTTTCAAACAGTTCTAATCCCTTAATACCAAGTTTAATCTGCTCCGCAATTTCCTCAGGATCAGCACCAATCCTGTAGAAATCATCCAACCGATAATAGAATTCTCTTACAAAATTTTCAGGATATGATTTGAGCTTCTCCTTGACCGAAAGCAGCTTTGTTACTTCAAGTTTCCTCATTCCTTCATCGAAATCTCTGAAATCGCCAATAACATTTCGTATGCATCGCCTGATAATCCTGTAAATGTCCTCGATGTTTGTAAATGAAGCAAGATCAGCACCGATGTCAATGATATCAACCTCTACATCGCCATATTTCTTTGAGGGCTTTGCAGAGATGATACTAATTCCATTTTCTTTTTCCATGATTTCCGTTATTGTGTATGCATTGCCTGTTTTCCCTGTTGAGGATGTCCCGGTGACGACCAGAATTTTAAATTTTGCAAGGAAGGTGGTCATCTGCGCAATATTTATGTAAACCTGTGGTTTCCTTGATAATGAGTATTCTTTAATCAGTAGAGGAATAATTGCCCGTAAGTAGTGCTCGAATCCCCCCATGAGTTCCATCCATTGAACTCTTTCCATTCGTCGTGCGATATGTGCTTTCATCAGAGCTCTTTTAATGTCCTGAATTTTCTTTTTTGAGTATGGTTTTTGCTTTTTATCGCACATTTCGATTCTGTACACGACAATACCATCAGGTGTTACAAATTCTTTATTGTATTTTATTGTATAATCCGGCACAGCCAGGTAAATTGCCTCAAGCCAGTCGTTTAATGAGATGTCTCTTTCAAAAGCAGCAATGGTTATTCCTGTCAGGTGCTCACGGGTGGTTTTGATGTTTTTTATCTGGAATTGGGGTCTTCCTCCGGTTTTACGAACCCGCTGCAGAAAATGGTAATTCATTACGATCTGCTGAGCGAGATCTGAATATTTTCTTTCTTCAAGGTACGATTCAGATCTGCTTGCGAAGAATTTCAATGCTTCACCTTCATCCTTCAGAATAGCTTCTCTTTCTTGCTGTGTTGTTATTATTGTCTTAATTTTTTCGATAACATGCCCATATATTTCACGTTTCTTTGCCTCACCTGCAAGAAGTGATGTTTTTGCTTTGCTCCCCGTTGCAACTACCCGGAGATCCTTGAGCATATGTGATCTGTTGTGATTGAATCTCTGCAGTTCCTCTTTCGTTCTTAGGGTGATTGTTAAGAGAACAATACCCAATTCGCTCTGTTCATATTGGATGATAAAGCCTTCCACAGAGGACAAATTCCAACCTTTTTCATGGAATACTCCAATACAACTATCAGAAAGTCCTGGCCAGTCTGAACTGAGAATACCGATGGGGGCATTGAAGGGTAGTTTTACCCGATTGAATTCAGGGAAATAAAAAACAGTTGGTTCCTGAGATCGTTTCCATTTTCGTATAAGTTCACTGACGATTTTGTCTTTCTTCGTCTCCGGGAATACAATTCGCGCATTCCGGATAAAGGATTGTATACTGCTCATTGTTTGCTTTTTCATCTTTTTTGCAGCTTCTTTTCCTGACATTTTGCTATCGAGATAGCGCCTTTACTATTCCCCAATCAATAAGGATACTATCTGTTCTGAAATCCTTCCAAGTAACGATTGACCATCTATTCATAGAATCGGGAGTAAGATGGAAATATGCAAGCCCCTTCGCGACAACCGAAGAATCAATTGATTCAAGATTCATTGTATAGGTACTGTAAAAATGTGCCTCAGTACTGGTGCTATCCTTTAGGGAATCTGAAAAATAGAGTTCAATACTGCTGAAGGTGTTGAAAATTTTTGTTGCCACTTCTACTTCAACATTGTAATACCAGTCATTGAAACTTCCGGGATTTACATACAAAGAATCGGAAAGATCTCCGAAGAATTCAAAATCAGAAAAAAGAGAGGCGCTATAATTTATTATATTTCTGTCTTCAAATGCTTGTTCGAGATTTGAAAGAACAAGGGAGGGACTGAGCGGTTCTTCCCATGCCGATTCCTGTTCTTCTGGTTTCGGTGCTTCCCTTGGATGAAACCAGTCGCATCCAGACAGAAGAATGATGGAAGCAAGAAAAAGATGTATCTTTTTATACACCATAAGAAATTTTCGCTTTCGCTATAAAAAAATTTTTGCCATTATTTCTCTTCACCCATGTGATACTGAGATCGATGAATTTATTCTTTGCTTCATTGTATTCCATACTCAGTGAGTAATGTTCTTCGATAAGTATCGAATTAAATTGATTAGATTCGTTACTGAGATTTATAAATTGATTCTTAATAACTGTGTATGCAGGAGTAAGGGTGAAAGTACTAAGAGGTTTAAGCTCAACATTTAATTCATAGGATTGCTTTTTATTCTCAATGTTGGGGTAGAATAAATACTCACCGGTTTGGTAAGAAAAAAGATATGGGCCCCAATCCTGTTTAATGAGTTTGTATTTAAATGAAGGGCGTATTGTATGCAGGATAAGAAGCAACAGCTTTGATTGATGAGAGAAACTTCGCGTAAAAAGATTTTTTTGTGAAGAATAGTCATATATCTGGTAATTGGCAATCAGTGAGAATGATTCCTCAATCATGAATTTCTGTGGTGCGAAACGATTGACCACTGCTTCAACAGCGTATTTCGTTCTTGTTACATTATTGGCTGACATTTCACTGCGAACATAGATAATGTGGTTCTCTGTTCTTCCAAACGAAAGAGAAAGATCTGTGCCTTTTGAAAGTTCATATTTCGATACAAACAGATCTGCTTTCTCAAGGATGTCCCTGTCCGTTACCGTTAGCGGATTGGGAAAGGTGAAGGAGCTCAGCCGGATAGTTCTTTGGTAGGAGAGATCGGAATTCTGATGAGGTTGAAAATGAACTGTTGGTGTTATGGTTTTTATTTCTGAATACTCATCACTTATGCCATCCTGAAAGGTTTTTGTTCCATTATATCTCTGTGCGTTAATGTCAATCCTTAGTTTTGAATGTATCTGGTAATTCACCGTGGATGAAATATCGTGGTGCATTCTTTTTTCGTTGGTGTGTTTTCCCCCAAAGCCCTGAAGAAGACTGTATATTTCGTTTTTGTACCCACCATCGTATCTTGTAAAAACCACGAGGTGATTAAACGGGGAAAAATCAGTAAAAACGTTTCCTCTCATTGATTCAAGGAATTTTTCTTCTACTCCCTGCAGAATAGGGTATTGCGTAACGATGTTTTTCCCCTCGATATTTCCACCGATGAGTGCGGTCAAAAATGGCTGGTCAAAACTCAAGTCAACTAAAGCTTTCTTTTCGTTACTGATTGCCTGATCGAGAAAACCAATTTCTGTTTCAATGTTCGCGATATTTTTAATATCGAGCATTCCCTTAATACCCTTTCCTGTTCCGGGATTACTGATGGTGAGACTGTCCAGGATTATTCGCTCATAATGGTCACTGATCGAAAGAAAATAGGGAGTAATCTCTATCCATTCTCTGGGTCTGTAAACTGATTCTGCAAGCAGTTCATTTTTCGAAATCCTTGAATTAAAATCCGCTGTTTCTATTTTGCTATTCGCTATTTTTTCTTTTGCTCTGATAGTGAGATAATCCCATGGTTGTATACCAAAAGTGAATGTTATGAAAGCTCGCTCTTCGATCTTGGATAAGGTTAGATTCTTACTTGCGTCCTGGGATGCATCGATGTCAAAGAAGAACTTGTGGATCTTTGTGGATGGCAGGGAAAAAAGTTGGCTATAAGAATAAATATCATTATAGTGATGAAAGAAAAATTGGTATTGAGATGCCTGCAATTGGGCAAAGACAAAAACAGGTACTAACAAGAAAAGAAGAATATGAGGTTTCAAATGTGTCATTCTGTACTGTATCATTGTTGCGTTTGTGTATCGCAGCATTTGTAAATAGTACTATGGTTTTTTTTGAGTTTCCTTTAGTATGAGTTCAGAAATATCTACCATCTGTTCTATGGTTAGGTCGGTGGGCCTTGCCTGAGGTTGTAAACCGCTCTTCTGAAGAATTGTTTCGATGCAACGAGGAGGTATATTAAATGCAGATTTAATATTGTTTTTCAACATTTTTCTTTTTGATCTAAACAGGTGATCGATTGTCCGGAATAAAAATATTTCATTTATGTGTTTCTTCGGTTGTTTACGCTTTTCGAGAAGGATGGTTGATGAGCTAATTGTAGGGGTAGGGTAAAAGAAGTTATTGGGAATAGTGAAGAGTTTTCTCGCTTTAAATCTGTAACGGATGTAGTATGTTAACGCAGTAGCATTACGGTCACCCGCCTCGGTGAGGAGCGTGTCAGCAACTTCTTTCTGTAACGTAATCACCACCGTAGAAAAGACATTCATAACGGTAATTCTTTTTATGATCTTTTTAGCACCTCTATAGGGAGGATTGGAAATAAGTTTTGGTGGCTTTGAACCATTGTGGGAGAAAAGCATGCGCTGTTTTAAGAGCAGGAAATCCTGCACGAGAAGTTGAAAATTCTTACAGGACGAAAATCGTTTCTTAAGATATCCCGACAGTTTTTTGTCAATTTCCACAGCGAGCAGTGTTGCTCCGCTATCGAGGATTTTTCCCGTTACAACACCAAGACCTGGTCCCACTTCTACGACGAAATCATCTTTTGAAAGTGCCGCTGCATCGACAATCCTGCCTGCGATTTCATCACTCGCAAGAAAATTTTGTCCAAGCAGCTTTTGAGGAATAACTCCGATTTCTTTCAGAAGCTCTTTCAGTTCGAATTTTCTCATTGACAAAAAGTGTAGCACTTAACATATCGGTTGTCAAGGGTTAATGGGCACTAATCTTTTTCCTTGAAATTCGCTGTTTGGTTTGCTATAATCCGGCAGCATGGAAAGCATTTTACAGGATTGATAACTTTGCGGGAGGTACTAAGGATGGTAAGACTTGGAGTAAATGTTGACCACATTGCAACAATTAGAGAAGCAAGAAGGACCGTTAACCCGGACCCTGTTGACGCAGCGCTCATTGCAGAGCGAGCAGGATGCGATGGGATAACTGTTCATCTCAGGCAGGATGAGAGACACATAAAGAAAAGGGATGTTCAACTGCTCCGCAGCGTCGTAAAAACATATCTCAATGTAGAGTTATCTACAAAACCAAATAGTGTATCTTTCATAAAAAAGGTAAAGCCTGATTGGGCGTGTTTTGTTCCTGAAAGGATCGAAGAGATAACCACCGAGGGAGGGTTGGATATTCTCAGGCAGGCTGGGCGTGTAAAAAAAGCTATAGGTGATCTAAAAAGTAAGGGCATTAAGGTTACTGTTTTTATTGAACCTGATATTGAAATGGTTGAGAAATCGAAAGAACTCGGTGCTGATGCAATCGAGATCAATACGAAAAGCTATGCGCTGCGACCTCAAGGTCAAAAAGAGATAACCCGCATCATTAAAGCTGCCGAATTTGCCAGTTCTCTTGGTCTTCAAGTCCATGCCGGGCATGATTTAAACTACAGAAATATATACAGGATCATAAAGATACGGGAAATCGAAGAAGTAAATATTGGACATATCATTATTGCCAGGGCCGTTTACGTTGGTCTTGAGAGAGCAGTAAAGGAAATGGTCGATATTCTTCGATAGAATTATGGGATACAGAAGAGAAAAATATTCCCTGAACGGAGATATATTATGAGAAAGAGTTTGTTTATTTTGTTTGCAATTGCCATTTTTTTGCTATTACATTCGTGCAAGCGGGAGTCGAAAAGAGTTGAGGGTACTCCTTACGAAATAAAAGAGAAGCTTGATTCTATTCCTTTCGTAACAATATCGAGTGAAGAGGTGTCAATTCTAAATATTAAAACGCTGGAGCCTTTTCAGACCTATCAGTTGCAATTGAAAGATTTTGTTGGTGAATACCTCTTCGAGAAGCTTTTATTTCTTATTGAAAAGAAGCATGCTGTTATAATTGATTTTGAAGAGGAGACGAAGACAAGGATTAAACTTCCCTTTGAAGTAAAGGGAATAACTCCTCTTACAGATGCAGTTATCATCTATGATGATAGCGAGGTATACGAAATTAACAGAGCCGGGAATGTAGTAAAACTTGTTGATGTAAAGAAAAGTCTTTTAGAGGTTCATGCCCTTCCGGGTTTTTCCTCAATCCTTGCTGTTCGTCAGGATGACGGAACACATGAGATTGTTAAAATTTCAATGCTTTCAAAGAAAGGAGAATTCAAGGCCGAAATTGACGAATTTATTAAGATGAGAATTTCTCCATTTGGAAAGCGTGTGTATGTATTAACAAAGAAAAAGCTTCTTTTTCTGGATACAAAAAACCTTACCATAATTTCAGAAATTCCGATAAAAGGTGAAGCGGTTGACTTTGTTGTTACGGCTTCTGAAAATAAGGTGTTTATTTTCGCAAAGAATCCCGGGAAAATTATTTCCATCAAGAGAACATTACTGAAGGTAGTCTCTGAAACAGAATTTTCGCAACCTCCCGAGAAAGAACATATTACCGGTGATGGAGGAAGTTTGTTTTTTCTCTCGCAGGATACGCTCTTTCGGTTTGATACAGGCACTCATGCTGTTGTAAGAAAGATTTTTTATCGGAGTAAACCTGACATAATGCTCTCCAGTCAAAAGGGATTACGGTTGATACTGGGGAAACAGGGAGAATCAGCTTGCTTCCTGCTCAACGGGAACAC
>SOKD01000045.1 GCA_004376305.1 Candidatus Cloacimonadota bacterium
CATTGGACTTCTTGTTATTCTGTTCTGGAAGGTGGGCACCGTTGAAATCCTTTCCAATCTGAAAAATATAGCTCCTGGGTATATTATTGTTGCCCTTGCCCTTTTTGTTCTGGCAGTTCTTATTATTTCATTCAGGTGGAAGTTACTCCTTGCAGCGCATGGAATTGCAATCCCCTTCCATAAAACGGTTGCTTACTACCTCCTCGGATTTTACTTTAATAATTTTCTACCGACCGTGGTGGGTCTTGATATAATCAGAGCCATCTATGCATCAAATGATTACGGGAAGAAGGCGGAATGTTTTGCTTCAATTGTCTCCGAGAAGGCTATTGGGCTTCTTGCAATTCTTTTGATTGGAGTTTTCTTCCTTCCATTGTTTATTATGAGAGACCGCTTCATTCTCATTATCTTTCTTGCTCTCCTCGGTTTCGCCATTCTTTTTTTGACGGGCATTTTTTTCTTTCCACACAGAAAGCGCTTACGGGTTTTTTCAGGGCTCTTCAAAATGCGGATCCTTTTAAAACTCAAGGATAAAATGCAAGATCTCTATGATGCTATTCACTACTATAAGTATAAGAAACATGTTGTTTTCCAGGTGTTCCTCCTTTCCTTTGTGTATCAGCTAACGCTCATTACGATTTTCTACCTGATCGGGCGAGCACTTCAGCTAACCATACCGTACTACTATTTTCTTGCTTTCATTCCCGTTATAAATATAGGCAGTATGATACCCATAACACCGAATGGTATTGGGATTCGCGAAAGCTTGTGTGTGTATCTTTTTGGTCTTGCAGGAGTAGTGTCCTCCCGGTCAATCCTTCTGTCAATGATATACTTTGGAATTGCGCTGCTTGTCAGTCTTGGCGGAGCTGTTTTATTCATTACGGGAGTTAAAAAGTCGGTTAACTCAGATGATAAGAGGTAAGATGCTCAGCGGCAATTCAGCAGAAAGGAATTTAAAATTTCTTTAGTATGCTAACATACCAGAATAATTAGACTTAGCACACTTTCTCCATAATAATCGCTGTTTGGAATTGAAATTTGTGCTTGACATATCTTATTTTCTTTAGTATATATTCAGAAAGATGAAAATGATAAAGATGAAGAGAAGGAGTTGGACTTTTAGTTTTGTGTCGGGAAAAGGAATCAGGCAATTTGTACTGAAGGACACCTATCTTTATTGCCTTCTTGGGTTTGCTGTGTTCCTCTTTCTAACAACCTCACTGCTTACGCTGCGGGGAATTAAAACGCGCAATTTATATACTGAATATAAAGAGAGAGAAGCAATCAGGGAGGAGCATATTACTTCTTTAAGGGAAAGAGGGAAGGAGATCAACCTGCTCAATGAAAGACTTGGTCGCTATTCAGCGTTTGATAATAAACTGAGGAATGTAGTTGATTTTGCAGCACTTGAGAGGAAGTTAAGAATTATGGGCATTGGTGGACCATCGTCCATTGATACACTCAAAAATGATCTTTCTAAATCGTCTTTTAGAATTGTTAGCAAACTGGTTCAGGACTTCAATTTTGCCGATAAGCTCATCGATCTTGAGCAGGTTTCATATGAGGAAGTTTTGAAAAAACTGAAAGCTGCAGTTGACTTGAAAAGGCATACCCCATCTATCTGGCCAACTCGTGGTTACATAAGTTCCGGTTTTGGCTACCGAAGACATCCACTTCGGAAGAGCGTTGAATTCCACAGTGGATTGGATATTGCAAATGCGACCGGCACGAAAATTTACGCAACTGCTGATGGTGTCGTTGATTTTACTGGACGATTGGGAGGGTACGGCAAATACCTGTCCATTGACCACGGATACGGATTCAAAACAAAGTACGGACATCTCCATAGAATCATCGTTGAAAAAGGGCAATCAGTAAGAAGGGGCGAACTTATTGCCACAATGGGAAGAACTGGTTACGCAACAGGAACCCATCTCCAGTACGAAGTGAGGATTTTCAATAATCCCGTAAACCCGATTGATTACATAATAAGGGATATATTAGCATATTAAAATCTTTAGAATCAAATACCTCTGTTCCATACAAATAATTATTTTTCTCTTTTTCTACACAGGCTGCTCGCCAACTCGTACGGCGAAAGTCCCTACACAAACGCAACTCCAGAGAGCATGGGAGAAAGAACACCTTCTAAATATCCTTACGAAAGATAGGATTACCAGAAAGGATATTTCGTTTCTTCTCGTTTACTATTTGGATGATCTCCTGCTGTTCTTTGAGGAAAAGCCAGCGATCTACCCCTCTGCAAAAACGGGGATGAGTGATATAAAGCGACTTGATGAAGAACCCTTTATTGAGAAAGCTTTGCGTATTGGATGGCTGCGTAATTTTCCCGATGGACAATTCTATCCTCATGATGGTGTAAAACGATTCCAGTATGCATTGATTCTTTTCAGGGTTTCAAAAACACTCCCACTCTTGCACGATGGAAGTAAAATCCAGTGTGAATTAAGGGATATTTCGCATTCCCATTATACGTATAAAGCCATTGTTTTCTCTGTATCAAAGAACCTTATAAAATCTGAAGATGGATACTTTCACGGAGAGAAATACATCAGCGGATATGCGGCTGCGCGTTCTCTTTCAAGTTTCAGAAAAATGCTCAAGAAGTAATTGCAGCTGAAATGGCATACGATAAAAATATTCATTGTATTCTTCCTCAAAAATTCGACAATAATAGAGTATGTCAGCTACAGCAAGCCCTCTCACTTTCCCGTCCAGTAGTTGAGATTTTACTCAACAGGGGATACCATTCGTGCGATGAAATGAGAGGCGTTCTTTTTCCATCACTGGATGATCTTCATGATCCATTTCTTTTTAACGATATGGAGAAGGCAACTGAGAGGATTGTAAAGGCGATCAAGGAGAAAGAGCGAATTCTCATTTATGGAGATTATGATGTTGATGGGGTGACAGCGGTTACGCTTCTTGTGAAGAATTTCCATGCTTTCTGTGCGGACGTATTCTATTACATACCAGACAGGCAAAAGGAGGGTTATGGCTTATCAGTCGAAAGCATTGATTCTTTTCAGAAAAAAGGAATCAAGCTTATTATAACAGTTGACTGTGGCATCAATGCCGTCGATGCAATTAATCATGCGAATGCTGCGGGTTTAGACGTCATTGTTACTGATCATCATTCGCAACAGAGATCCCTGGATAATGCATATGCGATTATTAACCCAAAAGCAGAGGGAGAGAACTATCCGTTTCGAGAGCTGGCTGGTGTTGGAGTAGCTTTCAAACTCCTTGATGGTCTGGTGAAGAAAATGAAGGGGGGGAAAGAACATTTCGAAGATCTGGATTTAGTTGTGCTTGGAACCATTGCGGATATTGTTTCCTTAAAAGGGGAGAACAGAGCGCTTACCCATCAAGGGCTTGAGGCTCTTAACAGCACAAGAAAAACGGGTTTGTGTGCACTTTTGGAGAAAGCAAAATGCAGAAAAGGAGATATCAGTTCCCATGATATTGCTTTTATCCTTGGTCCGCGTTTGAATGCAAGTGGAAGGATTGGCACTGCTCAGAGATCTGTTGAATTACTCCTGACAGATGATAGAGGGAATGCCTGGGAACATGCATCGTATCTTGATAAGGCAAATAGAACGAGAAGGGAACTTCAGGAGAGGGTTCTCAACGAAAGTATCGAAATGATTGAACGAGAAGGATATGGGATGGGTATCAATGGAATCGTGCTGGAGAAGCATGATTGGCATGAGGGTGTTATTGGTATTGCCGCATCAAAAATATCCGAGCGTTATGCTCGACCAACGATTTTAATTTCAACAGCAGGAGCATTTGGGAAGGGCTCAGGGAGGAGCATAAAAGGTTTTTCCCTATTTGATGCGCTCAGACAGTGTACAGAATATTTGGTACGTTTTGGCGGTCATCAGCATGCTGCGGGTATCACCATTGAAAAGAAAAATATATCTGCGTTTAGAAATGCATTTAACAGAATTGTCGGTGAAATGCTTACGGAAGAAGATTTTGTGTCTGAATTACAGGTTGACTGCATTGCATCGTTCAATGAAATTAACGGGAAATTGCTTGATGAACTCAAGCTCTTTGAACCTTTTGGTGTTGATAATGAAAAACCAGTTTTCAGAACAAGCTCGGTTGATTTTGTGGGTTACCCAAGAATTGTTGGAAAGAAACACCTGAAAACCAGAGTCAGGAAAGGGAAGATGATTTTTGAAGCAATTGGTTTTGGGCAAGGAGCATTGGTGAAAGAGATAGAGATTGGGAGAAATATTTACACAATCGACTACAAAATTGAGAAGAATGTGTACAAAGGAAAAAAGTCAATTCAGTTACATCTTGTACACATAGAAAAACACTAAACGGTAGGACGATCAATGCGTTCTGATTTTAAGTTCTGGAGACTCAAGAAAGAAAGCGGGATTACATTCCTGTCATTTGATGTCTGGAACGGAGTGCGTGTATTGTATTCAACGCGAAATACCGGTGTAAGTCCGAAACCGTTTGATTCACTCAACCTCTATCACGGAAGAGGTGATGGTATCAATAATGTCCGCGAGAACAAGGGTAGGTTCTTCCGCGCTGTTTCTATCACTCAAGAGGATGTTGTCTTCACAAAACAGATCCGCTCTGATACGATAACCGCGGTGACTGATACACGAAACAATCCTGTAGGAGATGGTTTGGTGTCTGATACAAAGGGCGTGTTTCTCGGAATTTTTACGGCGGATTGCGTTGCAGTATTCCTGTACTCATCAGTTAAACATGCTGTTGGAGTTTTCCATGCAGGCAGAAAGGGTGTGGAGAAAGGAATTTGCGGAAAAGCCATACAGATAATGTGCGAAACGTATACTATTAATGCAGGAAGTATTGAGGCGCTTTTTGGTCCTTCTATTGGACCTTGCTGTTATCAGGTTGGAAGGGAATTCGAAGAGAAATTCGACAGGCAGTATCTCATTAAGAGAGGAGATGGATTATACCTTGATATGTGGAAGTGTATTCATGATGAACTTAAACAATGCAGTGTAAATAAAATCCTTGTGCCGGAAATCTGTTCCTGTTCAAGAAGTGATCTTTTCTTTTCTTACAGGAAATCAGGAGCAGAAGTTGGTGAAAATCTAGGGATCATTGGGATGCCAGCATAGATACTGAATTTTCTTGACATTTGTTTTAATTTGTATTACTAAAACTATTGCTAATAAAGAAAGAAAGAATTGTGGATAAAAAACGTATGAAGCAAGCAAGCAAGTACTTATCGAAAAAAGATATAAAGAATAAGGATCGTCTGTATTCGTTCCTCTCCGATCTTTCACTCTATGTTCCATCATATTTGTTCAACGAAATAATGAAGAAGGAGCATGGGCTGAAAGAAGGGATAACGAATGAGTGTGCGGTACTCATAGCGGATATTACCGGATTTACTGCATTGAGTGAAAAACTTTCAAAGATTGGGAAAGAGGGCGCAGAGGAGATTACGGAAATTGTTAACAGCTACTTCTCGCGGTTACTGGATATAATCTTCATGTATGGAGGTTCTCTTTTCCATTTCAGTGGAGATGCGCTTTCAGTATTGTATTATAGTGAGAGCAAGAGGAAACAAAATAAGGAACTGAGAGCGCTTCTTTCTTCGTGGGAGATGAAAAAAATACTTAAAGCATTCAGTAAGGTAAAGACATCTCAGGGAGTCTTTCCCCTGAAAGTGCACATTTCGCTTCATACCGGTATGGTGAAATCCGTCGTTATTGGATTAAGAGAATCTGGACTTTTCTATCTTACCTGCGGGCGAACAATGAATGAGGCGCAACAGTTGGAGGAGAAAAGCCAGGCGGGTGAGATTCTGTTGAGTCAGCAATTCTATAAAGTGGTAAAAGACAAAGTTACCATTGATAGAAAAGAAAAGGGAAGGCGTGTTCTTAAGGATGTAAGAGCAGGTGTCCCCACGAGGAAGATCAGGAGGCATGGTCTAAAAAAACAGAGAGCTGAGCAATTGCTTCACGGCATAGAAATGGTCCGTCCGTTCGTTAATCATGTTCTTTTTAGTAAGATTGTTGATTCTCCCGATGGACTTGATGTATGGGGTGAGCACAGAAAGGTGACTATTCTTTTCATAAATTTCCAGGGATTTAATTTTGAGCGGGATACGAAAGCGATTGTGAATCTTCAGAGGTACTTCTCGGAGCTCGAAAGTATTGTAGAGCGGTACGATGGCTCAATCGATAAAGTTGACCTGGCTTCGAATGGTTACAACGTGATGGTGCTCTTTGGTGTTCCCTTTATCCACGAAGACGATGAAGAAAGGGCTGTTAATTGCGCATATGAAATACTTTCCGGTGTTTGGTCACAGACACTGAAGATAGAAATGAAAATAGGTATTAACTCAGGTTTTGTTTTTGCGGGGAATGTTGGTTCGAATGAAAGAAGAGAATACACGGTAATGGGTGATGAGGTAAATCTGGCAGCCCGTTTGCTTTCGAAGGCAAAGCCAGAGGATATTATCGTTTCTGAGAGTGTTTATAAGAACATTAAGGGAACTTTTGAGCTTAAAAGCCTCCAATCGGTGCGGTTGAAAGGCAAGGAGAAATCGGTAAAGATTTTTAAGGTTACCTCAAGGAAGAAAAAAATTGTTGGTTTTGAACGACTGCGTGGAGGGGAATCAAAAATACTTATAGGCAGGAAGAACGAACTGAAGCGGTTGAAAAACATTATTAAGAAAGTTGAAAAAGGAAAAGGGCATATTGTTACCATCAGTGGTGAGGCTGGTGTTGGGAAATCACGGCTTACCAGAGAGTTTATTGACCTCTGGATGAAGAAGAAATATGATTTTACCATGGGATCCTGTCAATTCTACGGTAAACCCATTTCCTATCATCCGTGGAAGGCTCCTCTCTTGAGTTATCTTGGCATCGATGAGTTCACGCTTGAGGGGGAGAAAAAGAAAGCAATTGAAAATTTCATGAAGGATGTCAATCCTGCATTGTGTGAATGGTCACCGATCATTGGTGAGCTTCTTGGACTTGATATTGAAGAGACAAAGCTTACGAGTTCAATAGATGCAAAGCTCAGAAAGCAGAGACTCTTTGACATTATCCTTGATATTCTTTCGTTTTCAAAAAAGAAAGGGCGCCGACGTAAAAAAGAACCGCTGCTTGTTGTCATTGAAGATTTCCACTGGGCAGATACTGCATCTGCAGATTTGCTCAATTTTGTTGCCAGGAATATATCCGATATCCCAATTCTCCTTGCCGTAGTGACACGACCCGTTAAAGAAACCGGGGAATTCGCAAAACATCCGTACCATTCAGAAATAGTTTTAAGGGAGTTAAAGGAAAGTGAGATTAATGGACTCATTAGTGCTTTGCTCGGGATAGATAGTCCGCAGGAATCTATTGTTAAATTCATAAGAAAAGAAACACAGGGAAACCCTTTTTATGTTGAAGAGCTGACGAGGTCTCTCATTGAACGAAATATTCTCAAAAAGGCTAAGGGCGAATGGATATTCCCCGATGACATCAGAGAACTCAAGATTCCAGATACCATTCAGGGTATCATTATGAGTAGAATCGATAGGCTTCCCTCGATGGTGAAACATGTGCTCCTGACAGCCTCTGTGATCGGGAGGGAATTCGACTACTGCACACTTGAAGGTATCTATAAGAAGGAAAAAAAAGAATTGAAAGGGTGTCTTTCTTCGCTTCAATATCTTGATTTATTGCTCTTCCAGAAAACAGAAAAAATGCAGCGCTATATTTTCAAGCACATTCTCACACAAGAAGTTGCTTACGATAGTATTGCATTCAAACAGAAGCGGGAACTTCACCTTGAAGTCGCAAATTTTACGGAGAAGAAGTACCGGAAAGCAATAGAGGATGTGCTTGGATTTCTTACGCACCATTTCTACCGGGGACAAGATTGGGAGAAGGCATTTTACTATTCAATTGAGGCGGGAGATAAAGCAAAGAAAGCGTATGCGAATATTGAAGCGCTCAGTTATTATGACAGGGCGCTCGAAATTCTGGAAATAATGAATAAAAGTGGATTACTTGAGGAGATATGGAAAAGAATCAAAGGTGAGTTAAGGGTGTGAAATGGGTCAACCGGGTTACCGAGTACCTTTTCTATCTTTTTTTTGCCTCTTTGATATTTTCAAATACACTTGCCCAGGGCTGCGCAGTAATTCTTATTTTCTTGTGGCTTTTTCGGTGGATCGCTACACGACGGTTTATTAAATCGCCCCTTGATTTACCTGTGATCC
Organism: Candidatus Cloacimonadota bacterium; assembly: GCA_004376305.1. Classification (GTDB taxonomy): domain Bacteria; phylum Hydrothermota; class E44-bin80; order E44-bin80; family E44-bin80; genus SOKD01. The sequence goes on from SOKD01000045.1 coordinate 8,249, forward strand.
TGTACTTGCTCATGAGAACAATTTCCTGTTTTACTTCAATCGACATGGTAAGGAGTTTCAGCGAGCTCCGTTCAGTCATATTCTTCTCCCTTATTTATTTTGCCATCACGAATTTCAGCAAGACGGAGGATGATGATTCAGTGCTGTATCGGAATATTGCCATCCTCATCTATGCTGGAGCAATAGCAGCATTATTCGGGATCATCTTCTTCTTTATTCTCCATGGAACCGTAAAAGCTCAATCAACTGCCGGTGGTATTACGAGATTTGCTGAATACTCAATGATCACTCTTTGTCTTTCTTTTGCGCTGGCACATGAGAGGCGTATCTTCCCGAAACGATTCCTGGCATTCATAATAATTGGAATGCTTACCGGTGGTTTGATCCTGGCGCAGCAGAGGGCACAATGGTTGGGTATTATCCCCGTTGCACTTATCATCGGTTTCAAGCGTGAGCGGTGGATGCTGGGGTACATTATGGCAGTCTCTGGTGGACTGACCTTGTTCTTGAGAACAATCCGTAGCAGGATGCAAACATTTTCTAATCTTCTTTCATACACAACGGGGAGACTTGATATTTGGCATGGTGCTCGGACACTTCTTTTCAAAAGACCGATACTGGGTTTTGGCCCCCGCACCTATCCGGTTGTTTCACCTATTCTCAAAAACAGAGGAACGTGGCATTCTGACTATATCCAAACATATATGGATA
>SOKD01000027.1 GCA_004376305.1 Candidatus Cloacimonadota bacterium
ATCGGTCTCCGACAGGACCTTTCCATTCTTTGCTACCCGTCCCTTTCCCCGGAACCCTGTCTCTTCATCGAAACGGCTAATACAAAAAAGAAACAATTCGCTACTGTCTGAACCAAGAGGATAGGATACGATTGATAATAATCCACCCCAGATATATCCGGTACTTATTTCTCCTTCGTATTCGAAGCTCACATTGTACCAATGAGTTGTATAATCGTTCAGAGTATACATCGTTTCGGATTTGCTGATGATTTCTGCAGGATATCCAATGGGCAAGGTTTGAACTATTTTGGCATCGATTGAGGGAGCTTCTCGGACATTAACATTGTTACCGAAAAGGTTAACGGTACTTCCTGATACGAATTGACCGCAATCGTAAACACTATATTCCGGATCAGCAATAAGGCTTGATAGAACAAATAGAACAGTGAAAAACATAAAACCTCCTTTATGAACTTATCCACCCAGCGAGCCGTGACCATAGCCACCATGCAGCGTATGCTTTCTGGTTACAATTTAAAGGTTGACTGTGAGCGCAACTGCATCCGAACCACTCACCGGGATGAGAATCCTGCCATTCTGTTGCCCAGTTGCTATCTCTTATCCCATCATTATCAGAGTCGTAGTCACAATTATCATTTGGGATTTTATCTCCGAAGTAGGTTGCGTCGGGATTATACATTTCAATATCTGCAAAGTCATACAGGATTTTATTGTGTGCAGCACAGTAATCACGAATCTGTTCATTCCGAGCATGCAGGTTAGCATTCAAACCTGTGCCATCAAGATGACCCGTCATATAAACAAAATAATTATCAGGATAATCCTCTTCGAGCCCATCCATGAGACTCAGGTAGAGGATAATGTCTGATTCGCTTGCGTCACTCACCTGTCCACACCAGGACCAGATAATAACATTTACCTCTGGATTGTTATCAAGGTAGTTCCGTGTAGCTTGTTCCCATGCTTCCCTATCAGGATTGCCGAGATCATGTGCGCCGGAAAAGGGGGTATCTCTCAATTCAAGGGCATTGCCAGAACCCTCTCCGTTGAATGAGTACAAGTCACCAGCAAAATTAATCAATGCTTCCATACCTGATATTATTTGACTTCCATGAGATGTATGTCCATATGCAATAATTAACTTTGATTTTGCCTGGTCAATCCATTGCTGCGGTATCTGGGAAAGCTTCATGCAATTGTGGTCAATAATAATTGCAGTTCCATTCGTGGTTCCATTTCCATTACCGGTACCTGAACGGCAGGATAGGAAAAGTCCAAGGAAAACACACATGGGGACCAGACACAGAATACTTCTTTTTAGCATCTTCCGGCTCCTTTCTTATGAAGGGTTCTCAATTACTCTCTTGCGCGTCTATTAAGGATATAATAAATGCAAATGAAAAGTCAATAAAAAAGTGTGTTTCTAAATGCTATGTCAAAAAGATGATTGCAGTTCCAGCGACTGCAATCAATGTTCCAAATACTGATTGCAGCGTAATTTTTTCTTTGAAAAACCAGTAGGATAAGGGGAGCAGGAAGATAGGCGGCAGCGCCATTAATGTTGATGCAACTCCAACATAGGTGAATTTGATTGCTATCATTGATAGCCAAATCCCGAGGAAAGGCCCTACAAATGCACCAGCGGCAATTGCTGCAAGAGCCTTCTTGTTTCTTAGTTTCAGCACGGTTGTTTTCCCCTGGCGGATAATCAGGGTGAATATCCAGAGTATAACAGCAGCAGATAAAACCCTCATGAGAGTTGCTGATAGTCCCGAAAAGTTACCAGCCAAGCCTTTCTTTGCTGCTATGAGACCGATTGCCTGTCCAAAAGCGCCGCCTATTCCGAGCAAGATACCTGCTGTATAGAATTTTCGATTCAGGATGGATTTAGAACTCCTTTTTTTGAATACAACAATGATAATTCCCACAATGGTAAGCACAATAGCACCGATTCTAACCAGAGAGAGTGTTTCATTGAGAAAAATCCAGGCTATGAGTGCGCTGATTATGGGGACAAGTGACATAAGGAGCATTGAGACCTGGGGTCCAACAAGCACAAATGCTTGAAAAAGTGCTGCATCACCCAGTGCCAGTCCAATGATACCGGATAAACCGAGCCAGCCCCATCTGAAGGGTTCCGCGTGATAGGGAAATAGCTCACCATGAATGAGCATATGAGTGAAGGAAAGGAAAACGATAGCGAGAAGAAGCCGAGCGCGATTTACAACCACTGAGCCAACATGCCTGCCACCAATGGTGAAGAATGTCGATGTAAATGACCAGCAAATGGCTGTTCCAATTGCAGCAATTTCCCCGAGAAGGTTATTCACATTCGCATCTCACTTTCAATAAGGTTTCTATGATTGGCAAATATGGGAAACAGAAAGTTTTGATGGCTATTTCCAGGAACCATGAGATTTGGTATACCCATCGCCTTCTGTCAGGGATTTTGTAATCTCTAACGCCAAATCTTTGCAGCCGCTGATTTTGAGA
>SOKD01000221.1 GCA_004376305.1 Candidatus Cloacimonadota bacterium
AAAGCAGGATTATTCAAGATCAGGGTCTTCAGACCTCTTGCCCACAAAGAAATTGCAAAAGCTCTTGAGAATATGAGAGCAATTGCAATACTTGACAGGGCTGATGGTATGAGTTCATTTGGCGGTCCGGTTTTTCATGAAATCAGATCATGCCTGTATGAAGTCAAAAAAAGACCCATTCTGGTAAATTACATTTATGGTCTCGGTGGAAGAGATATCTTTCCAAAAGATATAGAGAGTGTATTCAAAAACCTTGAAAAAATTGCTGACAAAGAAGAGGCTGAAACCCTTATTAACTACCTCGGTGTGAGAGAATAGGAGGATTAATGCCAAGTTTGAAACAACTATCAGCTCAAAAAGACCTTTTTGCAGGTGGACACCGAGCCTGTGCAGGATGCGCGGCAAGTGTCATACTGAGGCAGGTTGCTCTCATTGCCGGTAAGAACACGATCTTCATCGGTGCAACAGGATGCATGGAAGTAGTTTCGACCATCTTCCCCTACACCGCATGGAAAGTTCCTTTTCTTCATAACGCTTTTGAGAATTCAGCTGCAACGGGAAGCGGTGTTGAAGCAATGTATAGATCACTCAAAAAGAGAGGAAAAATAACCAAAAAAATAAATATTATTTCGTTTGGTGGCGATGGTGGTACATACGATATCGGATTCCAATCGCTTTCCGGCGCAATGGAAAGACGACACAATATGCTCTACCTCTGTTACAACAACGAAGCATATATGAATACGGGCATCCAGCGCTCAAGTGCCACCCCCTTTGGAGCTCACACCACAACATCTCCCGCAGGAACTGTCATCCCGGGAAAGCAACAATTTCCAAAAGACCTGACAGAAGCAATAGCCGCTCACGATATACCCTATGTGGCACAAGCTGCACCACATAATTGGGTTGACTTCACGAAAAAAGTCGAAAAGGCGCTTTCCATAGAAGGTCCGACTTTCATTAATATTCTCTCGCCCTGCCCGCTGGGATGGGTCTATCCGCCACATCTTACAATAAAGATATCAAAACTTGCGGCAGAGACATGCTTCTGGCCATTGTATGAGGTTGAATATGGAGTTCATAAAATCAACTTCAAACCCAAAGAGAAAAAACCGCTCATCGAGTGGTTGAAGTCCCAGGGTAGATTCAAACACCTGCTTAGCGAAAACAACAAACACATTATTGAAGCTGCACAGAAAGAGGTTGAGAGAAAATGGGATCGTCTTCTGAAGATGGCTGAAGCAAAAATTTAGTTGCTCTATGGCACATGAATTGAGAGAACCAGAGAATTTTGAGGAGCTGTTCCTATTAAACAATTAATAAAGCGTTAAAAGTGTAGCAACCAATATGCCTTTTGAGAGTGTTAATATATTTGAGCAGGATTTCTGGGAGATAAACGAAAATCTTGAATTGTTGCGTAAAGATTCCAATGCAGAGAGTATTATCCTGATCGACAAAGCAGGGCAGCTCATTACCAGTGCGGGTGACATATCTGCAATGGATATGTCAGCATTTGCTTCCCTTTCAGCAGCTGATTTTGCGGCAACAAGCCAGCTTGCAATTCTCATTGGCGAAACTGAGTTTAATACATTGTTCCATCAGGGGAAGAACCTGAGTCTTCATGTTTCTGTTATTGCGCAAAGCGTTATTCTTGTTGTGATATTCAGCGGAAAAACGACCCTCGGGTTGATCAGGCTTAAGGTGAAGGTATACAGTCAAAAACTGGATGAAATATTTAAAAGGATATTTGGTAAATTAGGAGCTGCAAGAGAAAAAAGAGAAGATGAATTCGATGATAACTTCTTTGATGAAGCAGACAACGAAATCGATAACCTTTTTACATAAAATAAAATGTCGCTCATAAACTACGCATCGCGAGAAATTAATTGCAAGATTGTGTACTATGGTCCCGGTCTTGGTGGAAAAACAACAAACATCAAGTATATCTACTCTAAGATCTTACCAGGTATCCGGGGAAAACTGATAAGTCTCGCAACAGAACTCGATAGAACACTCTTTTTTGATTTTCTTCCCGTTGATGTTGGAACAATCAAAGGATTTAAGACACGCTTCCATTTATATACGGTGCCGGGACAGGTCTATTACAACGCCTCACGTAAACTTATACTCAAAGGTGTTGACGGTATCATCTTCGTTGCAGATTCGCAGATCGAACGTTTTGACGATAATATAATCAGTATAGAAAACATGCAGGATAACCTTGAGATGATCGGATTGACCACGCTGAGTCTCCCGCTCGTAATCCAATACAACAAAAGAGATCTCCCCAATATTTCACCAATCGAAAAACTTCAAAGTGTTCTGAATCCTACCAACGCGCCTTATCTCGAAGCAGTCGCAACTGAAGGAATTGGTGTCTTCGATACCTTAAAAACCTGCAGCAAACTTGTCATTAGAACCCTGAGTAGATAAAATTTGGCTACAATGGCAGAGGTCATTAGGTTAGAGTGCTTTAGTTGCGGTGCAACTCTCT
>SOKD01000142.1 GCA_004376305.1 Candidatus Cloacimonadota bacterium
AATTCGAAAAAGAGCTCAACGAAAAAATCATGTATTTTGATGGATGTGACCTTGGACGACATTCTGAGATTTATGAGGAGCCGCGGGAAATACTGAGTGCAATTCCCGGTGTCCAGCTCATTGAGTTCCTTTACAATAGAGAAGAGCAGGAATGTTGTGGTGGACCTCTTATTGGTACGGACGCCACAATGGCGCGCAAGATTGGAGCAAAGAAGGTTCGAGAAGCAATCGAAAAGGGTGCAACACTCCTGGTAACTGCTTGTCCTACCTGCCTTTTGAATTTCAAGGAAGGTGCACGTCAGGCTGGATTGCAATTAGCGATGCAGGATCTCTCGATGCTCCTGCCTAAATATATTAAACCAAAGAAAAAAGCAGAAACAAAGATAGTAAAAAATGAAAAAAGCAAAGAAGATAGTTGATACTATTTACAAAATTCCTGGAAAAGCAACAATTGCTGAACTCTACAAGGAAATTCAGGATAAGCAGTTGTTTGTAGAACCGCTGAGCGAGAACCAGACACTCGAGGCCTTTATCCTTGAAGGCGGCACCGGATTCAACTCTCTGTTGTATGGAAGCCTGGGTGAAAGAATTTACGAGATAAGGGCTTCATACGATAATAAACTATTTACCTACGGATTACCATTCTCAACGCTCTACGCAACAGGGTATCCTCTGCAGCGAATGGTTGAGGGCTCGCAATCCAATAATCTCCTGGCAAAATTTTCTAACATTAAATATATAACACTTCCGCTGAAAGAAAAGGATGATGTCACGCTTTTCTGGAAAAAGTCATCCTGGAGATCATTTACACCTCCCCCATTCTCAACAAACGCATTCTATCTGAATAGCACCGGCGCCAAACTCTTCGGGCTTGCTGGTGAAGGATTCTGTGTTGTCCTGCCCAAAACCCGGGCAGAGAGTATTGAAGGATGGAAAGCACAGGAAGACAACCTGTGGGAGAATCGTTTCTTCATTGACCGCATAAGTAATGAACAAACAACTATGAAATTCTTTACCCAGAAAAGCACTATTGAAGAGATCCACACAAAAGTGATGCAGATATCAAAAATCGCAATTTTTTTCGTTCTTTTCACAAAAAAGGGAATGCTCGTTGTTGTATCGGGTACTGATGATGAATTGAATACCCTCCATGATGCAATTAATGAACTTCCTTTCACGCATAAACTGTAAACCGGTATGGAAGAAGATTACGGTCTTAAAGCGCTCATAGGGAATATACTTCACAAAGGGATTGGACATGGCAATCCTGCAAGTAAGGCACCCTACAAGCCTGTTGAGAGAGCAACAGCTGCATTTGAAATGACGAGACCAATTCTTACCATTATGGGAACAGCACTGATTGCGACAGGTGCCGTACTCGCCATCCAAACCATACCGCCAATCTTGAAAATAATATATGGAATTATCTGCGCTTTCCTTGCAAATTGCTACATCCACACATTCAATGATTTCTCTGATCGAGAACGCGATAAACAAGTTTGGCCCAACAGGGCTCTTCCGACCAAAAGGATCTCTCCTCAAAATGCTCTCATTCTTTCAATATGCTATTTTATTCTTGCAGTAGGACTTACTGCAATCTTCTTTAACATAACAACAGGAATAATCATTCTTATTTCTCTCTCTCTTGGTACTCTCTACACGGTGTTTCTGCGAGACCGGGTGGGATACCTTGTACTTCCGTTTATTGTCGGTATCCATCCACTCGGAGGATGGGCTGCATTTTCTCCGCATACGTTGTTTAAAAATCCCCTGCCGTGGATACTGTATGCTTTGATTTTCTTCTGGCAGGCAGGGCACATTATGATACACTCAACACTTCATCCCGTTAAGGAAGTCAACGGCAGAAGGATCACACAGGTGAAAGGACTCTTTTTCACCACAACACCACGCCAGGCTGCAACTCTGGGTTTCATCTTTCTCTTCATGACTTTTTGTATCAGTATTTACCTTTACTTCATTGCACCGCTCGGTTACATCTATATTGTGGTTGCACTCCTTTCTGCCATATACGCATTAATCCCGAGCATCAGGCTCATCAAAGAACCTGAGAACATTCAGAGAGCATTACATGCATTTAATGCAGCATCACTCTATTCGCTGATCCTCTGCTTTTTTGTGCTTGTTGATGTCCTTGTTTATAAGGTACTCTGGGAATACCTGGTCTCATTCTATAACCTTCTTCGGTTCAATATAGGATTATGGATGTTCCCTCTTATAATTGCTGGAATTGCAACAATTTTTGGACTTACCTTTTTCGGCATTTTTATTCTTGATGCAATTATTAAGTGGTTTATGAAACAAAGAGAGTTTTCATTAAACAACCGTTAATGAGAGGATAGAGGAACAATGTACTTATTCGATAAAAAACCAAGTGTTTTTAAAAAGCACAGGGCACTCTTTATCCTGGGTATTATTATAATCTTTGTAATCCTTGTGATCCTCGTGGTTATCTTTGCTATCCTTCCGTTTATCCTGGTTGCTGGATATGCAGGTATTAATTTGTCTGAATCTCCCGGATTCTGCGGAAATGTATGCCATAATATGAAACCGTTTTATGAATCGTATGAGAACTCAACCCACAGAGGAATCAAGTGCGGTGAATGTCACACGGAACCAGGATTTATCAATACGGTAAAAGCCCACATTTTCGATTCAATAAATGAGTCTATTCTGCTTTTCAGCGGCAACTACGGAAAAGAACCCATTGTTTGCGATATAGCAGACAGAAGTTGCCTTAGAGAAGAATGCCATAAAATTGAAAGACTCACGGAAAAGGTTTTCATGTATGAGGGTATTCGGTTCTCGCATGAACTTCACAGAATGGATGGAGCAATAACGCTCAAATGCGTATCATGCCATGCAACTGATTCAACGGTTCATATGAGCATAGACATGGCAACCTGTTACCTCTGTCATACCAGCAAGATTGTCTCCGCAGAGGAACCAGATAGATGTCTGGCTTGCCATGCAAAGAACATAGAAGAGGTGAAGGAATATGATCATACCGGTATTCTTGAAAGCAACATTGCCTGTTCAAAATGCCATAAGCCAACTCATGAGGAAGTTACGGTTAAACAGGAGCGGTGCGATCTCTGCCATCATGCAGAGGAAGAGAAAAAAGAGGAATACTCACAGGATAAATTACACAGAATACACACGTTCGACCACGCAGTTGAATGTGTTCTTTGTCACAGCGATATTTCACATTCATTTAAAGCGAGCTTCAGCGAGAATTGCATGGACTGTCATGAAACGGTAAAAAACCTTAAATATACTCGATTCCGAAACCGTTCTTTTCCCCACCGTCTTCATACAAAAAATACAAAGTGTTTATACTGCCATTCGGTCAAAAAGAAAACGCACGGCAAAGTAATCATCGGTGAATCGAGTTGCAGAAGCTGCCATCACTCGCAAAAAAAGATTGCATGTTCGCAGTGCCACTCAATACCATATTCCATCCAGAATGGTCTCTCATTAGGAGGGTTCGAAGGGGTCGAGGGATACAAATCAAACACCATTGACTGTAAAGCGTGTCATAAGAAGGTCAAAGAGCCGACCTCGCTTTCCAGGATAAAGGATGCATGCACAAAATGTCATGAAGAGGATTACAAAGTCTTCGTAGATGAATGGCAGTCGGACACAAAAGAATCAATAAAGAAAGTAGATGCAATTCTGAAGAAAGCAAAACCAGGTAAAACCGCAAAAGCAAAACAACTCATAAAAGATGCGCAAAGGTTGCTCTACTTCGTAAGAGCCGATGGGAGTGAGGGCGTACACAATCCCGACTACATTGAAGAATTATTGAACCAGGCTAAAAGGAAAGCAAACGAAGCGCTCTCATCAGGGAAGTGAAGCACATGAAACTGGTTGATATTTACAGCGTTGTCAGCAAGGAATTGATACTCGTCGATGCAAAAATAAAGGAAGCAATCCCACGGAAAGATGATGCATTCCGGGATGCCTGCATGCAAATCTTAAACGGCAGCAGCAAACGGATCCGTGCTGCTCTTGTTCTTCTCTGCTCAAAAATGCTGAAATACAGAAGAGATGCTTCTCTTAAACTTGCAACAGCGATTGAACTTTTTCACACAGCAACGCTCGTTCATGATGATATAATTGATTCCTCAGCAATGAGAAGGGGAAGGAAAACGATCAATAGGAAATATGGACTCAATTCCGCTATCCTCGTTGCTGATTATCTGTATTTGAACGGTGCTCTTCATTTGAATGGCGTATTTGATGGCAACCTTCACCTTAACGATCAATTGACGAAAATCATGATCTCTACCGCACAAAAAATGTTCAGCGGGGAACTTGATCAGCTCATGAATAACTCTGTTTATATTTCCCGCAAGGAGTATTTTAGAATAATTTCTCAAAAAACTGCCTCTTTCTTCTCCGCATGTTGTTCAATGCCAGCTCTGCTGAGCAATGCAAACAGTTTGCAGGGAAGTGCACTATTTATGTACGGAAGAAACCTTGGAATTGCATTTCAAATAACAGATGATGTACTTGATATTATTGGCGATGAGAAAAAATTTGGAAAGAAAAGAGGAAGCGATATAAAGCAAGGATTTCTTACGCTTCCCCTGGTACATTTCTATGAAAAAGCCAGTTGCGCTGAGAAAAAAACGTTACTCGATGTACTCACCAGGAAAAGACAGAATCTGAAAGAAATTGTGAAATTACTGGCTCGATACAGGTCAATTGAATACGCGCAAGACAGAGCAAAATCATACAGCAAAAAAGCAAAAAAGAGTATCGGCATATTCCCTGATTCAGCTGCAAAAAATTCGCTTATCCGATTATGTGATTTTGTAGTAGCAAGAGACCATTGAAAAGAAAGGAGAAGTAATGAGTAAGGTATTACAAATTATTGGAACCATCTTCATCATTCTTTCTATTGTTGCCTTTGGTGTGACTGTTTGGTTTATGTGGAAGGACTTCTCATTCTTGAAGCTTATAGCAGATGCGATCGGAACATCAGTTGGTGTTTTCTGGGGTCTTATTCTTATTCTGTTATCAAAGCAATTTAGAAGGTAATATCCAACTGCAAAGACAGAAAGCACAGGTAACAGGCTTACCCTGACTGTCAGTACTATTGTTAACGCCACCCATAACTATTTACAAAATCGTAAATCATCCCGATGAGTTCTCTCATTTAAGTCTCACATTGCTTACGTGTGGTAACACCATTAAAAATACAAGATTACTAACGATACAGGAGCTTTAACACATTTAATCTACCGAACCTTGAATTAGGTACTTTATCACCTTCCCCGAATAATAGGTTGTTCATTGTGTCATGGGAGAATCGTTGTTTGTGCGGGGACATACTCCGTTCTCCTTTTGCTTATTTTTATTAGTATGTTAAAGAGAACCATGCAAATAAGACGAAACCTCACAGAGGGGAGCATTGTAAAAAATATCTGGCATCTTGCTCTTCCAACAATAGCGACAAGTGCTCTCTGGGACCTGTTCAACATTGTTGACATGATCTTTGTAGGAAAACTTGGTCCCCCGGCGATTGCTGCCGTATCAATGTGCGGAATTATGATGGGTATAATATTCACCATTGCCATTGGCATTACAACGGGCTCAGTGGCGCTCATTGCTCGCTTTTTCGGCGCAAATGACCATGAGAATGCTGATAAAGTGGTTATCCAAACACTCATCCTTGCAATAGCAGCATCCATCATAATGGGCGTGAGCGGATACTTCTTCGTTACACCGCTCCTCAGGTTACTCGGGGCAAAGGGTGAAGTTATTGTTCTGGGAAGTCACTATTTCAAGATCATATCCCTGGGTTCGTTTACCATCTTCATAACATTCTCCCTTGCCACCGCATTGCGTGGCGCTGGTGATGCAGTAACACCAATGAAGGTTCTCCTCTTTTCCACGGCACTCAACATAATTCTTGACCCTTTACTCATCTTTGGCATCTGGATATTCCCGAGGATGGGTGTAGCTGGTTCTGCAGTTGCCACCATCATTGCCAGGGCGATCGGCATGGTGCTTCTTCTCACCGTTTTTCTAAAAGGTCACTCTCATTTTCATATTAGGTTGAAAACAATGAGCATAGATTTCACTATGCTCCGGAGAATTGTTAAAATCGGCTCCTTTGGATCACTCCAGGTTTTTTTAAGAAACATCTCAATGCTCTTGCTTCTCAGAATAGTAGCACATTTTGGCACGATCACCATCGCAGCGTATGGTATTGGCATACGATTACGGCTCGCAACCATGATGCCAGGATTTGGATTTGCTCAAGCGTCTGCAATCCTTGTGGGGCAGAATCTTGGTGCACACAAACCTGATAGAGCATCGCAGAGCACCTGGGCTACTGTAGGACTGTATGAGATCATAATGGTATTTTTTGCGCTCTCTCTTGTTGTTTTTGCACCACGGGTCGTTGCAGTATTCAATACCGACCCGGATGTCATTAGAATTGGAACACAATTCATCAGAATATTTTCACTAACCCTCGTTTTTCTCGCCCTTTCTCTGGTTACGGGACGATCATTCAGCGGCGCAGGGGATACAATATCGCCTATGGTAATAACAGGTTTCTCCTTACTCTGCTTCCAAATTCCGGTTGTTTTATTTCTATCAAAACTATTTGCAACACAGGGGATCTGGTACGGAATTGCCCTTTCGGATATTGTTCAGGGTGTAATAATGGCAGCATGGTTTTTGAAAGGAAAATGGAAGGAAAAGAAGATTTAACGCAGGCTAAAGAGACAATGCCAGAATTAGAACTCAAGCATTGTAGCCGCAACCTTTAGGTTGCGTAACTTACTATATTTGTTGTAGTTACGCTCGCAGGCTAAAGCCTGCGCCTACCTGAAAACCGTATTTTGGCACAGTCTCTTTAACCTGCAGCTACCTTACCACATAACTCATTGGGCTTGCCCGCAACATAACATTCTTTTTATTTGACAGGAAGATTGTAATAATGGTATAGTAAACAATGCTTTGGATAGATCTTGCAAAAAAGAAAGAAAAGAGAAGGAGAATTCGAGCGCTCACTCTGTCTTTGTTCATTCCCGGTGCGGGGCAATTCTACAGAAAGAGAATTGCTGCAGGGCTTTTTTTCTTTATCACCTTTTGCTTCCTGATCTGGCTCCTCACTGAAATCTGGCGCATCAATTATGGAATAATCGGAACCTTTGCCGGTTTCTTTCTACTTTACATTATAAACATTGTCGATGCATATAAAGGACCTGCAAAAAGCAGCGCTCCCTGTGAACGCAGGTGTCCTGCTGGTATTAACATAGCACACTACATTGCACAGGTAAGAGAAGGGAATTATGACGATGCACTCATTACCATACTGGACAGAATGCCCCTTGTTTCTGTTTGCGGCAGAGTCTGCGATCGTCCATGTGAATTAAGCTGTGCGCTCCGATGCAGCGGAGGTTCCCTTGCTATAGAATGCATTAAACGCATTGCAGCAGAATATGGAACACTGCCCACATTGCAGAAGATGAAACCGAATACTCACAATAACAGTATTGGCATTATTGGATCGGGACCCGCCGGGCTCAGCGCTGCCTATTTCCTCATCAGGAAGGGGTATCCTGTTACCATTTACGAAAAGGAGACGGAGCCAGGGGGTTTGCTCCTCTGGGGTATACCTGAGTTCAGATTGCCAAGAGAGGTGGTTAAGAAGGACATAGAATTCCTCAAGAACCTGGGCATTGTGTTTGACTGCGGAACTGCTATCGGAAAAAACAAAACATTTGATGAACTGCTTAATGCACACAAATCAGTGCTTATAGCATGCGGAAGCCAACAAATAAAACAACTGGATATCCAGGGTACAGAACTGCAGGGCATCTTTTATGCTCTTGATGCTTTGCGTTCGCTACATCACGGGAATCAGATTGATTTTTCAGGAAATGTTGCTATTATTGGAGGTGGAAATACAGCCTTCGATGCGGCGCGTGTTGCGGTGCGGAGTGGCGCGGAGAAGGTTACCATCTACTACAGAAGAAATGAAGAGGAAATGTCCGGAAACAAAGAAGAATTAGCGATGGCATTGCGCGAAGGGGTAACCATTGAGTATTATGTTTCGGCAATGCGCTTTACGGGAAAGAAGAAGGTTGACGGTGTCGAATTGGCAAGAACCGAATTAAGAATGAGAAAAGAGGGAAAACGTTCCGATGTAATATCTCTCGAAGGAAGTAACTTTACGATTGATTGCGATACGGTACTTATTGCCACAGGACAACAGCAGGATTTCTCTTTTCTCCCCCGGGATATTCAGGACAAGCTCGTAAGGGGTTCCTGCATCAAGGTAAATACGCAAACCATGGAGACATTACTCCCCGGGATTTTCGCTGCAGGAGACATTACCGGAAGAAGACGGAGTGTTGTTGATGCTGTGGATATGGGAAGAAGAGCAGCTCAGGGCATTGACTGGTATGTGCGAAGCGCTGGAAAAGTGCAAAAAATAATAGAGAGGCTCAGTGATTTCGACTACCCTCTCCCCTCTTCACTCCCCCGAAGAAAAGCAATAAAGGGAAAGCGCGCCGAGCAGAAATTACTCAAGATCAACAAGGCTGTTACTTCAGTTTTGGAAGTGGAAAAAGGATTTTCTAAGGAAGAAGCAAAAAAGGAGGCATCACGATGCCTCCAATGCAATAGATTGACGTAAACGAAAAGGCGGGACTCAAAGCCCCGCCTTTTTTACTACCTACCTGAAGAGAGGAAACCTCATTCCACCATGAACAGAAAATGGTATCAGAGCATCTGCATCACCATACTTCATGTAATCCATTCCTGCTTCAACGAAGAAATTATACATGGCAGACATTTCAGCACCTATGCCAAGACGAAGTGT
>SOKD01000151.1 GCA_004376305.1 Candidatus Cloacimonadota bacterium
ATGAGAATGCCAACAACAATCTCTTCTGCTTCCGGGAATAACGAAGGTAATTGCTCAACCTTGAGAACCTTCACCTCCGGAACGCTCACCATAACTTTCTTTTTTGTTAACTGGGAAAGAGCCGTGGCAGCATGACCGCTACCGATATTCGAGATTTCCTTAATGCTATCCAGTTGTCTTTCATTCAATTGTGTTAAATCCATTTGTCCTTCCCCTTTCTTTGATCTAAACAATATGCGGCACATCAATAATAAGAGCGGGTTTGCCATCACTCAGTAAGGTAACACCGGCAAACTCCTTAATTTCAGCCTGGGTTCTTGGAAGCATCTTCACAACAATATCAGTATGTTCAAGAAATTCACTCGTTATAAGCGCTGCTTTTTTCGATTCTGCTTTAACAATTACAGCAGGATACATCTCCCTCACATTACCATTCTGGATTCCAAAAATCCTGTGAAGTCGCTTTACAGGAATAACTTCATCTCTAAGAATAAAAACTTCCTTCGAATGAATACTTTTTATGAGATTCTTGTTAAGCTCAATAGTCTCCTCAACAAATGTCAAAGGAATGGCAAATGCATCACCTCCGACATCAACAAGAAATGCCTTGATTATTGCCATGGTCAATGGAACTTTCAGTATGAATTCTGTGCCTCTATTTCTTTCTGTTTTAAAATCAAATGTCCCGCCCAGTTTTCTCAGACTCGTTTTCACAACATCCATTCCAACCCCTCTCCCTGAAACCTCGTCAACTGACTCGGACGTAGAGAAACCACTGACAAAAATAAAATCCAAAATCTCTTTTTCACTCAATGACTTCGCCTTCTCAGGAGCAACAAGTCCTCTTTCAACTGCACTCATCAATATCTTCTGCGTATCCATCCCTCTTCCATCATCCGAAACCTGAACAAGAACGATTCCCCTTCGTCGTGTTGCTTTTATGATTAACTTGCCTTTCCGCGGTTTGCCAAGTTTTTCTCTCTCTTGCGGATTTTCAATTCCATGGTATATTGAATTCCGCAGCAGGTGGAGAAGCGGTTCTGCAAGATTCTCGAGCATTGAGCGATCAAGCTCAATATCCTTGCCCCGTATTTCAAAATCAACCTCTTTTCCCAGTTCTTTTGCTGTATCCCGAATAACTCTTGGAAATCTTTCAAACACTTGCCAAATGGGCACCATGCGAATCTTCACAACTTCATCCTGAAGATCAGACACAATACTTGCAATTCTGTCTGTCTCATTGAGAATACTTTCCTGCTCATTTGCTCTAACAAATCCTTTAAGGCTTTCTTTGGTAATAACCAGTTCGCTTAATAGATTCTGTAAATTATCAAGTTTCTTAATACCGACACGGATATCACTTTTTTTGTGCACCCCGATACTTGCCGTCATCCTCTTCGTTTCATCCATGACATTCACCATCTCTACATCTGAATATGCAAGCATTTTTTTCTGAATTTCATCAATCGGGATACGGGGAATCACTGTCAGAGAAAACCGTCTGTCAAAATCACCACACTCAATTACTGAACGTTCAGGCGAATAGCCAGTAATCTCTGACATGGTCTCCATATTTGCTATCAGCACAGCTGCACGAGCTCCATTAAATGGCGAATTTTCTTTAAGATATATCTCGCATACTGTTTTCCCTGCACGAGTAAACGGTTGTTTCTTCTCTCCAGGAAGCGTTTCCCTTTCTTTACTTATATTTGAAATCCTCTCAAGCAAAAAATGGATATCACCTCTGTCATCCTCCGGATTTTCTACTAAATATTCAAGCGTATCTGTTCCTTCAAGCAAAAGGTCAATAATACTTGAAGAAACGGTAAGAGTTCCATTCCTGATAAGGGTGAGCAGATCTTCCAGCGAATGTGCTACACTTTCCATGAGTTTGTAACCCATCGTTCCAGCCATTCCCTTTATTGTATGGTAGTTTCGGAAAATGGCATCTATTGTTTCGGAGCTGTGAGTTTCTTTCTCCAACTTCAAAATGTACTGATTGAGCTGTACAAGGTATTCCCGTGTTTCACTGCGGAAGATACTTGCGTATTTCGAAATATCAATTTCTTTCATTACTTTGTTTTTAATACTCTTTCAACCGATTCAAGTACCCTGGAGGGTTGAAAGGGTTTTATGACATAATCTTTGGCGCCTTTTTGGATTTCTTCAACAACCAGCGATTGTTGACCCATTGCACTTACCATGAGGATCTTCGCATTTGTATCAAAATTAGCAATCTCCTGAACAGCATCGATTCCGCTCATATCAGGCATAATAATATCCATCGTAACCAGATCAGGATGCAGCTCTTTATACTTCTTGATTGCTTCTATTCCATTCTCAGCCTCACCACATATTTCATACCCCTCTTTTTTCAATATATCCCCTATCATTTTCCTCATAAAAATAGCATCATCAACGATCAAGATACGAACTGGCATGGATCCCTCCTCTTAATTAATCTCAATTAGTTT
>SOKD01000300.1 GCA_004376305.1 Candidatus Cloacimonadota bacterium
GCTGTTGAAAATGGGATTAACGCACTTGTTGCTGGGGGTACTGCAGCTGGAAAGACGTCCACATTGAATGCGTTTTCATTGTTTATCCCTCGAGAAGCAAAGATTGTTTCCATTGAAGAAACTAGGGAGATAAATCTTCCGCATCCCAATTGGATCCCTGGTGTTTCTCGTTCAGGATTCGGTGAGGTTGTCGGTGGTAAGGTCGTTGGGGAAATAGACATGTATGATCTCATGAAAGCAGCTCTTCGGCAGCGGCCTGAATACATTCTAGTTGGAGAAATCCGAGGAAGAGAAGCCTATGTTCTCTTTCAGGCAATGGCGACCGGACATACCACGTATTCCACTGTTCATGCTGATTCCGCTGCTTCTCTTATCCATAGACTTGAAGGGAAACCTATCAACATCCCCCGTATCATGCTTCAAGCCTTAGATATCGTCTGCATTCAGGTTATTTCACGTATTAAAAACAAGAGAGCACGACGATGCAAACAAATCATCGAAATCATCGATATTGATCCTACGACAAAAGAAATCCTCACCAATGAAGTGTTCCGTTGGGATCCTGTTGATGATAAATTTGTCTACTCTGGGAAAAGCTACATCCTTGAACGCATTCGTGGAGAAAAGGATCTCAATCGAGAGGAGATGACGCAAGAAATCAAACGAAGAGCTCATCTTTTGGAATGGATGAATAAGAATAATATCAGGGAATTTAAGAAAGTTGCAACACTTGTTGCTCAATATGTTGAAAACCCTGCTCAACTTATGGAGAAGATACGAGACGGTAAGTTATTATGATCAAGAAAATTGCGATTTGTCCTCAGTGCAATACAAAGATTCTTTGCGAAAGTGAGAAGGATAAGAGAGTTGAAGTAACATGCACCAACTGTGGCAAAAAAGGCATGGTTTTCTTTGAACATCTTGAAGAACTTGATTTTTATCCTGTAAACGAACCATTCGCGTTTATTAAAATATTAAAAGACCCTGAGTCTTTGGATCAATATTATAGGGTTATTGAACCTATTCTGACAGAACAGGAAAAAAAAACACTCCAGTTTATCCAAGAAACATTGATTAAGTTAATAAATGTACGTTTAGACGAAATTGAATCCAATCGTGTAGAAAAATTGCTTGTCGAACATATCAATCAGATCCAAAAAGATTATGATATAGAGATCGACGATGTTTTAAAAAAGAAATTTTTATATTATGTAAAAAGAGAATTTCTTGGCTATGGACGAATAGATCCGGTGATGAGGGATCCTAATATTGAAGATATCTCCTGTGATAGTTCTGAGGTACCTCTTTTTTTGTTTCACAGGAAATTTGGTTCTTTAAAAAGTAATGTACAGTTTGACGATGAGGAGGAACTCTCCATTTTTGTTGTAAAACTTGCTCAAAAATGTGGTAAGCATATCTCTCTCGCGGATCCCATGCTTGATTCAACCATGCCTGATGGATCTCGGATTCAGATGACGCTGAGCAGAGCAGTCACAACCAGAGGCTCTACGTTTACCATACGAAAATTCCGCTCTGATCCTATTACTGCAACTGATCTTATTGAGTATAACACGATGTCTGCGGAAATGGTCGCGTATATGTGGATTGCTGTCGAGAATGGTATTAATGCGCTTATTGCTGGTGGTACGGCGGCTGGTAAAACCTCTACGTTGAACGCGCTTTGCCTGTTTATCCCTCGAGAAGCAAAGATTGTTTCCATTGAAGAAACTAGGGAGATAAATCTTCCGCATCCCAATTGGATCCCTGGTGTAGCCCGCTCTGGATTTGGTGAGATAGTGAACGATAAAATGATCGGTGAAATTGACCTGTTTGATCTCATGAAGGCTGCTCTTCGGCAGCGGCCTGAATATATTTTGGTTGGAGAGATCCGGGGGAGAGAAGCCTATGTTCTCTTTCAGGCGATGGCGACTGGACATACCACGTATTCTACGTTTCATGCTGACTCAACGAGGTCTCTTATCCATAGACTTGAAGGAAAACCTATTGATATCCCCCGTGTTATGTTGGCGTCGCTTGATATCGCGTTCATACAGATAAACGCTCGGCTTGGAGATAAACGGGTGAGACGGTGCAAACAGATTGTAGAAATTGTCGATATTGACCCTACGACAAAAGAAATCCTCACCAATGAGGTGTTCCGTTGGGATCCTATCACTGACGGCTTTAATTATTCAGGGAAAAGCTACATCCTTGAACGTATTAGGGATCAGTATGATATGAGTAAAGAAGCGATGATAGAGGAGATCAAAAGAAGAGTAACAGTACTTCATTGGATGCGGAAAAATAATATTAGAAAATTTAAAGACGTTGCACGGGTGGTTGCTTTATATGCTGAAACGCCTGATCGACTTATGGAACAAATACGAAGCGGCGTAACAGTTATTAAGAATACCGAGAAAGAAGACAACTCGATAAAATCAAAGGAGAAAGAAACAAGTAAAAAGAAAATAAT
>SOKD01000070.1 GCA_004376305.1 Candidatus Cloacimonadota bacterium
AAAACATTTGAAAAACCAATGTTACCGCTCCCCAACCTCTCAATATTCACCTCTGTCTCCTTTGATACAAGAAACCCGAACGGGATTGCTCCGAGGGAAAAACCACATAGAAAAGAAATTACATATCCCATTTTTCTCTATACCTTAATTGTCATGTTGGTTTTTGAATCTCCAATGTAACTCTTATTTCCTGCTGGAAGATCCCTTCTTAACGGAGTCATTCTTTTCATGTCTTTTTGCTCCCCTTCCCCTTTTTTGGAACTTCATCACCAGAGGAATTCCCTGCAGCGAAAAATGTTCTCTCACTTTTTTCTCGAGGTACCTCTGATATTGCCTTGTTATGTCATCAGGATGACTCGTATACACAACAAGGCAGGGCGGATTCCGGGAAACCTGTCTGCATCCATAGATATAAACTTTCTTCTTTCCAACCCGCTTGGGCGCAGAACGATGAACGGCATTCGCGATGAGTTCATTCAATGCTTGATTGTCCATCTGCAGTGAACTTCTCGTATGTGCATCCAGCGCGATACGGAGAGCATCAAAAACACCATCACCATTCTTTGCAGAAATCGGAACAGTAAGCACAGAAGGTATGTACACTAAGGCATTTCGAAAATAGTGCAGAGCATCATTCCACAATTTCCTTGGAACAAGGTCCATCTTGTTCAGAAGGATAACAATCGTCCCGGCAGACCTTCCTGCAAGTGCTATGAGCCGCTTGTCCTGTCTCGTGATATCGACGGAACCATCAACCATCACGAGAGCAATATCGCATTCAAGCAAAGTGCTGATTGCACGCTTTATGGTGTAATATTCAAGGTCAGTTGTAATTCTGGGTTTTCTCCGTATTCCTGCAGTATCAATGATGGTCAACTGCTCTCCCTCAAATTCAATTTCTGTGTCTATCGCATCTCTCGTTGTTCCCGGTTTCTCATCAACAATTACCCTTTCTTCATTTATGATCCTATTGAAGAAAGACGATTTCCCCAAATTTGGTATCCCTATTATTGCAAGCTTTGTCCGATCATTCTCTTTCCATGATTGCTCTTCCGGAATCAGGGTAATAATTTCCTCAAGCAGATCGGCAACACCCCGTCCATGAATACTGGAAACAGGAAAGACTTTCTTAAATCCCAGCCCGTAAAAATCAACCATTTCCTGTTCACGCTTCAGATTGTCAACTTTGTTCACCACGAGAATAACAATCTTCCCGTTCTTGCGTAGCGATTCAGCAATTTCTCTGTCCAGTGGTGTCAGCCCCTCACGCTCATTCACGGTAAAGAGAATGATATGTCCATCCTCGATCGCAAGATCGACCTGCTGTGCTACCAAAGTAGTTATTCTGTCAGTCTCTGAAGGAATGTAACCACCGGTATCAGTGATATAGAACGATTTACCACCCCATTCAGCGCGCTGAAGCAGCCGGTCTCTTGTCACCCCGGAAACTGCTTCGACTACGGCTTTTCTCTGCCGGATTATTCTATTGAAAAGCGTAGATTTACCAACATTTGGTCTTCCGACAATAACAACATTCATCATAGTAAAAACTCCTTTTTCAGGAATCCTGGAAACTCATGCATGCAGGAAGGAGCTGCTATAACCCGTTTTCCCAGGCTTTCACAAAGGTCGGAAAGAGATATGTCATCAAGGAAAATCTTATTTTCATTAAGACAATTTCGAGGAATTATGAAAATATCCGCATGTTCCCTGTACAGAGCTAAGCTGTTGAGGATATCTTTGCCGACAAGTAATCCGGAAACAGTGACTTTTTTACCAAAAAGACTGTTTGTAACAGAAATGACATCGCATGCAATGGACGTTGCCCCTTCAATCCGCTTTCTCAATAATGATATCCACGGAAGAGGAAGGACCGCTGTTACAAAAACAATGGAGCCTTTGCAGTCCTTGAGTCCCTCAATGTCCATCTCCTCAATCTCATCCAAAAAGATTCTGGATTCACCAATCCCGTTTTCTCGCTGTGGAAAACCATCATAGAATTCCTTCATGGGCATGGCAAACTCACCTCTCATGAAGATTTCATCAGCAGGATAGACGAACCCAATCGAAAACTTCTCTCTGAATATTTCCTGCCAGCTCAGCGTGCTCTTTATGACCGTAAGACATTCGTCCCGAGAAATTGCTTTTAGCGGAAAAAGCCCTTCTCTGAATTTTGTTAAACCAACCGGAACAATTGCAACTGAGCGGATACAGGGGAACAGCTCTGAGAGTTCAAAAACGGTCCTTTCCAATTCTTCCCCATCATTGATCTCTGAACAGAGAACAATCTGCGTATGTATCTCGATTTTTGCATTAGAAAGTTTGCGAAGCATCACCATGAGGTCGGTCGCTTGACCTTCGTGGAGCAACTGGCGCCGCACCTCTGGATTTGTTGAGTGAACAGAGATGTAAAGGGGACTTAACCGCTGTTCATTAATCCTCTTAAAATCACCCTCTCTCATATTG
>SOKD01000028.1 GCA_004376305.1 Candidatus Cloacimonadota bacterium
CAACGCTTTGGATTTCCTGAATTTATGCTGTTCTGAGCTTTTTTACCGACCCAAAATGTTTTATTAATCGTTTTTTCTTTTCCGAGCCAATCCCACGGAGATTGTCCAGAATGGATGAACTGAGAGACTTTGTATGAAGCTTTCTATAGTATTGTATTGCAAATCGATGTGACTCATCACGGATTGCCTTTAGCAACTTGAGTGCAGGAGAATCACCCGGCAAACAGACAACTTTTCTTCCTTGCATATATATGTTCTCATATTTTTTTGCAATTCCTATAACAGGGAATTTGAATCCCAATTGCTTCATCACTGAAAGGGAAGCTTTGAGCTGTCCCTCTCCTCCGTCAACAAGAAAAAGGTCAGGTATGTCTTGCTTTAGTTTTATAATGCGATTTAATCTGCGCGTAATAACTTCCTTGATCATTGCGACATCATTTATTCCTTTTACTGCTCGTATACTGTAGTGAAGGTACCCACTTTTTATCGGTTTGCCATTAACAAACAGAACAGAGCTCCCTACAGCAAATTCACCCATTATGTTTGAAACATCAAAAGCTTCTATTCTCAAGGGTGCAATTTTGAGTTTCAGGTATTTCTGCAGGTCCAATACTGACCGTGAAACCTTTTGCTCATCCTTTTTTGCAATGAAATTCTTGAGCAGAAGATCAGCGTTTTTATTTGCCATGCTCAGAAGCGCATGCTTCTCTTTTTTAGCATTTTTGATGATCTTTACAGGGTGTTTTCCTCTTATCATGAGCCATTGCTCGATCATGGATTTATTGTTTGGTAAAGTATCAGTAATGATCTCTTGCGGAATGAATTGTTTTTCTCCATAGTATCCTGTGAGAAACGTCTCAATCGCCTCCTCAGTATTGCTCATTCCTTTCAAGAAGTAGTGGTGTTGATAAATAAGCATGCCGTCGCGAACTTCATCAACAACAATGCAATAATCGCTTTTGTCTTGCGCAATTGCAATAATATCAATATCGAGCTTTCTTGGAAGAACAACCTTCTGTTTGTTTTGAATCTTTTTCAGTGCAAACAGTCTGTCCTTAATTACCTGTGCCTTCTCAAAATGCAACTGATCACTGTTCCGCTTCATTTGTTCTTCCAATTCTTGTTGCAGGTATGCATGTTTTCCATTGAGAAACTTGATGAGGTTATTGACTGCCCTTCTGTATTCATCTTGTGAAATGAGTGAAATACAAGGAGCTGAGCAGAGTCCAATGTGATAATCAAGGCAATCAGTCTTTGGAATCCTTTTTCCACAAGTTCTTACGGGAAAGATTTTGCGTCCCATTTTTATTACCCGTTTTACGGCTTTGACATCGGTATAAGGGCCCAGGTAGAGTGAACCGTCTTTATTGATGATTCTTGTTTGAAAAATCCTTGGATACTTCTCTTTGAGAGTAACCTTGATAAAGGGATACTTCTTATCGTCTCTGAATTTTACATTGAATTGCGGTTTGTGAAGCTTTATGAGATTTGCTTCCAGTATGAGCGCATCAATTTCATTATTGGTGATAATGAAATCAATAATTTCTATTTTACGGACAAGTCGTTCAGTTCTCGGCTCCCCGGATGCATCTTTCGAAAAATACGACACTACCCTCTTCTTGAGGTTTGCAGCTTTTCCAATATATATGATTTTCCCCTGCATCCCCTTCATTAAGTAAACACCGGGACTTTCGGGGATGCTGGAAAGGTTCTTCAAATCAATCATCGAAACTGCTATTTTATTTTTACCACATAGGGCATAATGTAGAGAATGTTCTCGTTTTCATAGATACTGAATCTCTCGTAATCTCCGATAATGTCCAACAACTCCTCCGGTATATACGACTGGATTCCGGGAATTGGACTTTCTCCGAAGCCAAAGAGCTTGACAGAATATTTAGGATAAATCTGGATTCCAACTTTGCTATCTTTGGAAATTCCGGCTTTCTTTTTTGCAATCTGTATTGCTTCATAGAGTCCACCCAATTCATCAATAAGTCCAATTTCTTTTGCCTGACTGCCTGTCCATATCCTTCCTCTCCCTATTGAATCCACTTTGGATACAGAAAGACCGCGACCTTCAGCAACCTTCTCTATAAAATCCTGATAAAATTCGTTTATGTCTTTCTTGATGAGTTCCCTTTCTTCTTCTGTAAAAGGCTTTGTTGCTGAGAATATTGCGGCATGATTGCCTCTTTCTATTGTTTCGAATTTGAGCCCGATCTTCTCGTAAAGCGCTTTGAAATTGAATTTGCCTCCGATTACACCGATTGAACCTGTTATCGTTGCCTCATCAGCAAGAATAACGTCTGCAGCACATGCAATGTAGTAACCTCCTGAACCCGCTACATCAGACATAGAAACAATAAATGGTTTTTTGTCTTTTCCTTCGGTAGTTCTCTTAACTTCTCTCCATATAACATCGGATGCAAGCCCTGAACCACCACCGCTGTC
>SOKD01000137.1 GCA_004376305.1 Candidatus Cloacimonadota bacterium
GGTAGATGAAATAGTATAGTCACTCATTGTGTTGAAACGGTTTGTACGAACTGATATTTCTCCCAGATAACCTCTTCCTTCGGTTATGAGGTGTGCTCCAGTTGAAAGGATATCCTTTTCAAATCCATACCATGATGATTTTCTATAAGTAACAAAAACTGAATCTTCATTATAACCGAATGATGTCTGAAAAAAGCTTGTTCTCGTTCTATCGAACAGCATGAGCTGCTCATCTGTTGCTGAAACAAGATATTTTGTATTACGGTAGGAAAATCCAGCAAGGAGCGTGGTGTTGTACCGCATATGTACATCAGTTTTCCCTGAAATGGAAAAACAAGGGGTGAAAATCTGAGGGCTGCTTTTCTCGTATTGCCATTGTTTGATATCATCGAATAATTCCAGGGGTGAAGTTATTGGGTATTTAATGTCAATGTCCAGCCCTTCAACTGCTCGAGTTAAAGCGGGGATAGAAAAAAGGAACAGCAATAAGAAAATGACTATAGAATGCCTGAAGTATAATTGGAAAGTCGTTTTTTTCATTTCCGTTCTGTAATTTTACTTCTTCTTTTTTACTCCTTGGATTTAATATACTTTCTGATGCTCTTCATATATGGTTTATTGAGTATTCCCCTCTCCGTTATGATCCCCGATATGAGCGTATGTGGTGTTACATCGAAGGCGGGATTAAATACAGATGCTGAAAGGGGTGCTGTTTTCATCCCCGTAAAAGATTTAACTTCATTCGCTGCGCGCTCTTCTATTGCGATATCATTGCCTGTTTGTAATAGTGTATCAAAGGTGGTTGACGGAGCTGCCACATAAAAACCAACCGAGTGTTTTTTTGCAAGCACTGCAAGGGGATAAGTGCCGATCTTGTTTGCAGTATCACCATTAGAAGCAATTCTATCTGCGCCAACAATAACAAGATCAATAACTCAGTTTCGAAGCAGGGTTGCCCTGGCGCTGTCAACGAGGATTGTTACGGGGATTTCATTTCTTTCAAGCTCCCAGGCAGTTAAACGCGCACCCTGCAGTAATGGTCGCGTTTCTCCAACATAGACGTGAACTTTTTTCCCTCTCTTTTTTGCAGCATAAATGACACCAAGTGCTGTTCCCCATCCCCCCGTTGCAAGCGCTCCCGCGTTGCAATGTGTCATAACAGAGCCTTTTTGAGGAATTAATGTCGCACCGTACTCACCTATTTTTCTGCACAACTCTTTGTCCTCTTTGTGAATTTTTTTCGATTCCTTTAAGAGGAGAAAGAACAGTTTTTCTGAATCATTGTTTTTGTAATTGTCAACCAGTGATTTCATTCTTTTCAGGGCATAGAAGAGATTAACAGCGGTTGGTCTGGTTTTTTCAAGTAATTCAATGTCCTTGAGAATGTGTTTTTTTGCCCTTCTTATGTCGAAGTGTTTTGTATGAAAACCTGAAAGGGCAATCCCGTACCCGGCTGCAATACCAATTGCAGGTGCTCCCCTGATAGCAAGCCCTCTGATACTGTTCGCGAGTTGTAAAACAGTTTTGTTCTGTCTATAGATTTCTTTACCAGGCAGCTTTGTTTGATCAATAAATGTAATTGCATTGTTCTTCCATTCGATTGTTTTAAATTTCATCCTATTCTCCCATAATCTGAATAATGATTCTTCTTGTTCGTGGTTGCGCATCAAAATCGAGAAGAACAATTTGTTGCCATGTTCCGAGTGTTAGTTTTCCATTCTCGAATGGAATAGTTATGGATGGTCCAAACAATGCAGCCCTCATGTGAGAAAATCCATTTCCATCAGCCCAGGTTTCATTGTGATGATAGTACGCATCCTGTGGCAGAATCTTCTCCATGAATTCTGGTATATCCTCTTTTAATCCCGGTTCATACTCGACGGTTGTAACCGCACCGGTGGAACCCGGGATGAAAACGGTAGCGATCCCATTTTTAACCCTGCTTTGATAAATGGATGATTCAACATCATCTGTTATGTCGATCACATCGGAGAACCCTTGTGTCTTTTTTTCTATCCGTGTTGTTTTGATAGTCATTTTATCCTCCCATCACGTAGGAAATTGAGAAATTGGAAATGAGGAAATTCAAATCTTAATGAGCGGAACGTGTCATTTTCCTATTTTTCTATTTTCGTAATTTCGAGTTTCATATTATTCCTCAATAATTTTTGCTTTTTTTAGCATACCGACAACGGTTTGTTCCGGGAAGCCAACAACATTGGTATAATCTCCTCTTATTTCTTCTACAAGGTGCTTGCCCTCTGATTGAATACCGTAGGCTCCTGCTTTGTCCAGGGACTCTCCTTTCAGGACGTACTCTCCTAAAAACACCTCTGTATGTTTACCAAATTTGACATCTGTTTTTTTAGCTGTTTGGGCAAGGAATTCATTGCTTACATTCATCAGTGTTACGCCGGTAATTACAGAATGCCATCTGTTATTGAGTTTCATAAGAATTTGTAGGGCATTGTTTTCGTTGTCTGGTTTGCCAATAATCTCATTATCAATAACAATAATGGTATCCAAAGCGAGTACATAATTATCCGGGTACTTCTCTGAAACACTTTTTGCTTTCTTTAGAGAGAGATAAAGGGCAGTTTCTGTTGCTGTCATATCAAGACCCTGTATTTCTTGACGCTCGTTTACATTGTTTGGAATGGACAGAAACGGTATGTGAAGCTGCAGCAATGAGTTAATTCTTCTTGGTGATGTTGATGCTAAAATGAGTTTTTTCACAGAGGGATAATACAAAAATTACTTATAAAGTCAAGACAAATTTCTCTTATAGAACATTCTCTGCGGTTGGTCATAAAGGAAAACAAAAAAGTTGACAGAATTAATAAAGTATTTTATAGTTACTTTTGGAGGCTTTTTCTTTGGGGTGGTAGGGATGTTACAATACCATGTGTATCTGTGAGAATCTGCGGCTAAAATGATGAACTCTGTGGCTAAAAGAGGGAGGAACGGTGAAGAATTTTGCAAAAAAGGTTATGGGTCTTTTGAAGACAGAAAAAATCGACTATGGAGATGTGCGGATTGTTTTTTCTAAGACAGAAACAATCAAGGTGAAAAATGAAGAGACAAAAACTGCTTCCTATTCCGAGAGTAATGGATTTGGTGTTCGGGTCATCGTTAATGGAGCCTGGGGTTTTGCTTCAAGTTCAATACTAACAAAAAAGGAAATAGAAAGTGTGGTAAAGAATGCTGTTGCAATTGCCAGAGCAAGCAGTTTTGCGAAAGGGAACGGTGTGAAACTGAGTGAAAAAAAGACATACAGAGACACTTATAGAACACCGTATCTCAAAGATCCATTTTCTGTTCCTTTATCCGAAAAGATTGAGTTGCTGCTTACCATCTCTAAAAAAATGAAAAGATTCAGGAAAATATCCTTGCGGGAAGTCAATCTCAATTTCTTTTCGAAAAAGATGGTTTTTGCCGATACTGAGGGAAGCTTCATTACACAGGAAATTCTCGAATCCGGCGGCGGTTTCAGGGCAATGGCAATAAAGGGAAACGACATCCAGATTCGTTCATATCCCACAAGTTTTGGCGGGAATTTTGCTACGGCGGGGTACGAATTTATTGATGGTATGGAACTTCTTGAAAATGTTGAACCAACCTGCGAGGAGTGTATTGCGCTGCTTTCTGCAAAGCAATGTCCTTCTCTTGAAAAGACGACCATTATTATTGACACCGACCAGTTAGCCTTACAGATACATGAATCGATTGGTCATGCAGTTGAACTTGACAGGGTCTTGGGGATGGAAGAAAGTTATGCAGGAGCAAGTTTCGTGACAACCGAGAAGCTCAATTCATTCAAATACGGTTCCGATATCGTTACGGTATATGCGGACGCAACTGTCCCACACGGACTGGGAACATTTGGATACGATGATGAAGGTGTAAAAGCGCGCAAAGTTCCAATCATTGCAGATGGTATTTTTACCGGTTATCTTTCAAGCAGGGAAACTGCTTCAAAGATAAAACGAAAGAGTTCGGGAGCAATGCGTGCTGATGGATGGAATAGAATTCCATTAGTGAGAATGACCAATGTGAACCTCAAACCCGGCAATTGGACTCTTGATGACTTGCTTCTTGATACTCAGGATGGGATTCTCTTCAAGACAAATAGAAGTTGGAGCATAGATCAGAGACGGGTAAATTTTCAGTTTGGCACTGAAATTGCTTACCGCATCAAGAAAGGCAAGATTAGAGAGATTTATAAAAATCCAACATACACTGGAATTACACCAGTGTTCTGGGGCTCATGTGACGCGATCTGTGGCAGAGAGTCCTGGAAACTCTGGGGCCTTCCCAATTGCGGGAAGGGAGAGCCAGGACAATCTGCGCACGTCGGTCACGGTACAGCACCAGCACGGTTCAGGAACGTCCGCGTTGGATTAATCTAATTTTTTAACGTTTATTGCCTTTGGTCCTCTTTCTCCTTCTGTGAGGTCAAATTCTACGTCATCACCTTCATTCAGGGTTTTGAAACCATCTCCCTGGATTTCTGAAAAGTGAACGAAAACGTCAGGGCCATTTTCCTGTGTTAAGAATCCGAAACCTTTGTTGTCATTAAACCATTTTACTTTTCCTTTTAGCATTTTTTCACCTCCTTTCATTCGATAAAGTGTTCATACATGCGAAGTTCATGATCAATCTTTGTTGTATACTTATTCCTACTGAATCTGTTGAATTCTTCAGCGGAAACAACAGAACCATATATATCACCAAGGTAAAATGCAGCGGTTATTCCAATGGCTATTGAGAATGCTCTTTTTCTATCGTCTTTCCAGTAAAGATATGAAATAACCCCAGGAATTGTTACGGTAAGAAGAGAGAAGATGCCATCACCCGGTCTTTCAGTATAAAACCTTCCCGCTCCCGGGATGATGGTTGAGAGAAACCCGGAAATGAAAAAGGTTCTTTGTGACTATTGATTGCTGCGCTTTCTGTGAATATGTGATGAGACGTATTGCGGTTGGGTACAGAACAGAGTTCTCCTGTACCGATGAAAATTCATGCTCGGAATTTACCCATTTTGCTTCCTCAATATAGCTCCAACCAATGAGAATTGCGGCTGTGTCCGAGGCGATGTGTGAAAAGAAACGGCGTGCTTGCGCAGGTTTTCCCATAAGGAGATACAATTTTCCCCTTTCACTGTTTTTGTAGTTACTATCAGCGAATGCATCGAGGTAATCAAGAGCATCTGAAAATCTATGAGCTCTTTTGTATGATGAGAGAATATGTTGCCGGGCAAACCGTATCTGGACCGAGTCAGAAGAAAGGAAGATATAACGTTTGTATTCTGTAATTGCCCTGAAGTAATCCTCTTCTTCAAAAAGGGAATTTGCAAAAGAAAACTGTTTCTCTGACGGCGTGAAGGCTATAAGAAACAGCAGGAATGGTATATTAAATATGTTTACCTCCAATAGAAATGCTGTCAATACCGGTAAGCTTTGTGAGCGAATCTACCAATTCTTTTGAAATTTCAACTTCCGCATCCATTTTTAGGGGCAGTTTTTCTTCACAATCGTTGATCATTACATAAAAATTCTTATCTCCGGGATGTTCGTTAACAATTTTGTTTATATCGAAAATGAGTTCCTCGTTCAACATCTGAAGAGAAAGATTGAGCTCTATCTTTTCTATGAAATTATCTCTCAGTTCATCTATGCTGACAATTCGGGAAGCAACAACACTCGGTTTGTCTGCATTTCGAGCATTCGTTCCCTTCTGACCTTTGACAATTATTGCATTCCCAATTCTCAAGTCCTCCCAGCATTTTTTGTACAGGCTCGAAAACACAACAACATCGAAGTATCCATTCAAATCAGCAAGTGTCAAAAAAGACATATCATTACCCTTCTTATCTTTTGTTTTTCGCTTTTCCTCAATGATTCCTCCACAGACAACCTCAGTGTTATCAGAAACTGATTCGAGAGTCTTTGCCGTATTTGTAGTGAAGAATTTAATTTCTTCCTGATAGTTTTCGTATGGGTGCCCCGAAAAATAAGTGCCAAGTACTTCATTTTCGTTTAGCAATACCTTTATTTTACTCCATGGTTTTACATCAAGGAGTTTTCCATTTACCGGATTCATTCCGAGGACTGAATCAAAGAGACCGGTTTGTCCATAAGCCCGTTCTTTTCTGAATGCGCTCATTTCTTTAAGAGCATTTTCGATCGTTGCAAAAAGCCGTGCCCTGTTTTTCTCAACACAGTCAAATGCGCCAGCTTTTGCCAATCCTTCGATTGCTTTCTTATTTACTGCATCCGGGCTTATCCTCAGTACAAAGTCAAAAAGTCCTTGATATGATCCATTTTTCTCTCTTTCATTGACAATCTCCCGGGCAGCTTTTTCGCCAACGTTTTTTATGGCTGCAAGTCCGAATAATATTTTACCGTCAACAGGTTTGAATTTCGCAAATGAACTGTTTATACTCGGTGGTAGGATGTCAATATTATGGTTTTTGCAATCCTCGATGAAGAAGCGAACTTTCTTACTATTATCCATAACAGAACTGAGATTGGCTGCAAAAAATTCAATCGGGTAATGTGCTTTTAGATATGCTGTCTGGTATGCTAACATTGCATATCCAGCAGCATGCGATTTGTTGAACCCATAACCTGCAAAGGCGATCATCATTTTAAATATCTGTTCAGCCGTTTTTGTATCAATGTGGTTTTTCTTTGCGTTTTTAATAAAAGCTTCTCGTTTTGCATCCATGGCATCGAGCATCTTCTTCCCCATCGCCCTTCTGAGAATATCGGCTTCACTGAGAGAGAAATTTGCTATTATACTTGCCGTTTGCATAACCTGTTCCTGGTAGATCATAATACCATATGTATCCTTTAGAATGGTTTCAAGCTTTGGGTGTGGATACGTAACCTTCTTTTGTCCTTTTTTCTTTTGTATAAATTCCTTAATGTACTGCATAGGTCCTGGTCGGTACAATGCAACTGCAGCGATTATGTCAGAGAACTTGTCCGGGGCAAGATTTTTTAACATATCCCTCATTCCCCCGCTTTCAAGTTGGAAAACCCCTGTTGTGTCCCCTTTCTTGAGCAAAGAAAATGTTGCTTCATCATCGAGAGATATTTTGTCCATATCGAGTGTTGTATTCTGCTCTGCGAGCGACTCAACGGTGTTTTCGATAACGGTTAAGGTTCGTAATCCAAGTATGTCTATTTTGAGAAGACCAATTTCCTCTATCGATTTCATATCATACTGAGTTGCTACTTTTGTTTCTTCTTTATCGCGACTCATATACAGGGGAACATAGTCAGTTAAAGTACCTGGTGTAATGACAATTCCGGATGCATGTATCGAAACGTGTCTATTGAGTCCCTCAAGGCGTTTTGCGATGGCTATAAGTCTTTTGTATTCTTCTTTTTCATTGATGAGGTTTGCAAATTGCCTGTCCTCCAGAGACTGATTTATGGTAACATCCAATCCATCAGGCACCCGCTTGGCAATTTTATCTGCTTCATCATAGGGGAGCCCGAGAACACGTCCGACATCCCTGATAACACCTTTCGCACCGAGTTTACTGAATGTTATTATCTGGGCAACACTGTCTTTTCCGTATTTGGTGAAAAGGTAATCAATTACTTCACTTCGTTTATTATCAGAGAAGTCAATATCCACATCAGGCATGCTCACACGTTCTGGATTGAGAAACCTTTCGAATATAAGGCTGAATTTTAGGGGATCTATATTAGTTATGCCGAGTACGTACAGGACGAGGCTTCCTGCTGCCGAACCCCTCCCGGGTCCAATCGGGATATTCTTTGTCTTCGCAAACCTTATGAGATCCTCTATTATAAGGCAATAGTCGCAAAAGCCCATTTTTTTAATTATTTCAAGCTCCATATTCAATCTGTCTTCCATCAGGGGTGTCGTTTTGGAAAATCTCTGTTTCATTCCTTTTCGTGCTAAGTCTTCCAGGTAATCATGTGAGGTTTCGAATCCTTCAGGAAGTGAATATTGAGGAAGTTGAATGCTTGAACTTCCAAGTTGCAGGTCAACATTGCATTTTTCAGCGAGGAGGACCGTATTTTCTATTGCTTCAGGGATATCGTGAAAGAGTTCCTTCATCTCATCCGGTGACTTGAAGTAAATTTCCCTTGATTCGATCCTGAACCGGTTTTCATTATTAAGCTCATCTTTTGTTTGCAATGCAAGAAGTACATCATGTGCTTCAGAGTCATCCTTTGAAAGGTAGTGAACATCATTTGTTGCTACTATAGATATATTCAAATCTTTTGCGAGTTTTAGCAAACCGGGTATGACTTTTTCGCCATCTTTGATCCCTAACTTCATAAGTTCAATATAGAAATTACCATCGCCGAAAAGGTCCTTATAGAACAGTGCAGCTTTTTCGGCACCCACATAGTTCTCTCTCAGAAGCGCTTGCGAAATTTCGCCCTGCAGGCATGCAGACATTCCTATAAGGCCGGAATGGTGTTTTTGAAGCAGCTCCTTGTCAATTCGTGGTCTGTAGTAAAATCCCTCTAAGAAAGCAATGCTGGAAAGTTTCATTAGATTTTTGTAACCTTCTTCATTTGAAGCGAGAAGGGTTACATGCGTATAATTTTCCTTCTGTCTCCGTGGTTTCTGGTGGAGGTTATCCATGGCAATATAGGCTTCCATTCCAATAATTGGCTTTATGCCTTTTTTAAATGCTTCCTTGTAGAAGCTTACCGCTCCATAGAGATTCCCGTGATCCGTTATGGCAAGTCCGGGCATTTTCC
>SOKD01000066.1 GCA_004376305.1 Candidatus Cloacimonadota bacterium
TATGCAAAGCTTTGTGACTTCCCGAGATTTTTCATCATATTATTCTATTTCATTAAAAATAAGAACTCCTGTGTCAGGGAAAAATGCACCTTACATAACACTGTTATATACGGGAGGAGAAGAGGTAGAAACATTTGGTTTTGGGTTAACATTCTACCGATAGATACTTTTTTCCATACTGTGTGCAAAGCAAATTATGAAGGAGATATCATGAGAAAAGGTTTGTTTTTCGTGTTACTGGTTATTGCATCCGGGTGTGCTCACCTGCCGAAATCTGTCTTACCGCCACTCTATGAAAATCGTTATCCAATCATTGTGGGTGTACAATCATCAAAGATAAAACTAAAGCCAACCATTGATTCTCTGCTGGTCTCTCTTCTTTCAAACAGTGGAATTGTTTCAGGAGTTGTCAAAGCGCCATTCGATAAAAAAATGATTGATATTATAATGTCAGTTGAAGATATTTCAGTGAGCAAAAAATCGGGAGGTTTTCTATCAAGAAATTGGGAGGTATCAGGTTCATTAACGATCGACTTGAATGATGCGAAAGGTAACCACATTAAGACATACCGTGCTGAAACAAAAAAAACGGGAGCATCCTTTCCTCTGTTCCCTCGATACGACGTTATGCCTCTGTTGTTTTCAGATCTTATTACGCGGATTTTGGACGAGGTAAATGATGATTTCGAAGGAAACGAACCGGAAATTACCCATATCAATATTACTGAGCATAAAGAAGGTACATCAGAGACCAATCTTCTGTATCCAATATTGAGTGATTTCAAAAGAAATTTCATCAGGATCAATGCCGAATTTCAGGGATCTGTCCCGCCGGAAAGGGTAACTGTTTCGCTTTCTAAAGATATTGAGCCATTTCTCCAACAGGAGCTCTATTTTCGGATAATGAAGGGAGAGGCTGTAGAAAAAAAGTGGTTATTTTCAAGAGATGTTTCTGATATATCAATTCCATTTGACAAAAACATTAACTACCAAATTCTTGTTAAGGATGCAATGGGAAACGAAGATATAATATCGAAAGGAACCTTGAGAACAATTTCAAAAAGCCTTTTTCGATTGAAACAAATTGAAGTGATTACACAGGGAACAATAATTACATCTTTTGGTGGGCTGCTTGTTGTACTTCTTATGTATTCATTGTAGTCGTTACAAGGAACTTATAGATTGCCGTATCCAGTCCCAATCAATAGTTGACTCACCCGAAGTCAACAGGAAAAAGTCGAAGAACTTTACTTTTAACCATTCGCTGAGATCGTCATCAAGACACTGGCAAAATGCTTCAACAACATCATCGATTTCAATATCTTCCGGTAACTCAACTCTTTTCTCCTCGAACATGCGTTCTAAAAATTCCTCCAGTTGTGATCTGTTCAGCATCAAGAAATTCTCCTTTTCATACAAAACATTAAATAGCAGATATTCTATTTTGTGTCAAGAGAAAGTTGAAAGAGTGACAAATATTTTATAAAACATTTTCTGAAAAATAATAGAATTTTCCCTATTTTTATTGTTACAATGCATGCTCTGCCTTACATTATTTCTATTGACAAACTACACTTCATTGTGTATAAACTACTTAGTTACATTACATATCGAACATCAGAAAAATTGTTCGTACAAGGAGGATTGATGAGAATTAGGTTTTTGAGGAGACTATTTGGCGGTCTTATTAGTAATAATATGGCAATTGATCTTGGAACATCAAGTACTTTAATATATGTTGAAAATCAAGGAATCGTTCTCAATGAACCTACGGTCGTTGCAATGGATTCAAGAACTGGGAAGAGCATTGCAGTTGGCAAGGACGCACAAAAAATGCTTGGAAGAACGCCACCAAATATTAGGGCTTTAAGGCCAATGAAGGATGGAGTTATTGCAGATTTCGAAATGGTAGAAGAGATGCTTCGGTCTTTCATAAGAATGACCATGCAGAAACGACTGCTTATGAGACCACGTGCAATCGTATGTGTGCCTTCCGGAATTACCGCTGTTGAGATGAGAGCAGTGAGGGACTCGGTTGAGCATGCTGGTGCCCGAGAGGTATATCTTGTTGCTGAACCTGTCGCTGCCGCAGTTGGAGTTGGCTTACCGGTTAATGATCCATCAGGCAATATGGTAATAGATATAGGTGGTGGTACAACGGAAATCGCGTTGATTGCGCTTTCAGGTATTGTTAGCAATAGTTCTATAAGAGTTGGTGGTGACGAGATGGATGATGCAATTCTTCAGTATGTAAAGAAAAAATATAACCTGCTCATTGGTGAGAGAACTGCTGAAAGCATTAAAATACAAATCGGTTCATCATTTCCGCTTGATGAGGAGAAAGAAATGGAAGTGAGGGGGAATGACCTGATCAAAGGTATACCAAAGACCATTAAAGTAAGTTCGTCTGAAATCAGGAATGCACTGCAGGAACCAATTAGGCTGAT
>SOKD01000058.1 GCA_004376305.1 Candidatus Cloacimonadota bacterium
AGAGGAAAGAGAAGAGAGGAGAGAGAAAGTAGGAAATAGAAAAGGGAAAAGAGAAAAGAGGAGAGAGAAAAGAGAAGAGAGGAAATTGGAAAGAGGAATTAGGAAATAGGAGAGGGAAAAGGGGAAATAGAAGAGAGAAGATAGGAAAGGGGAAAGAGAAATAGGAAGAGGAAAAGGAGGCCGTTTTGGATGAGTGGTTCGAAGAGACTGAATGAAGACGAAAGGCGAGAGATGCTTGAAAACGCAAAACATGTTCAACGAGGGAAGGTGTTCATGGCTGCGCAAATACAAAGCCATGAATGAAGTAATGGATTACGACCAAATATAAGCTTTAGTGAAAAATTAAGAAGCCAAGTTGCCAGGATGAAAACACAGAAGGTTTTAGCTTGACCTTGAGATCTTTAACCATTTACCGAAAGTATATTGTCTTCTGCAAGAGGAGGAACATCTGGGACTATAGTATCCAGTAGCATTAGGGCTTCTTCACGCGAAGGGGCTCGTTTGATTCGATTTTTTAATGCCCTTTCTGCTTCTCTGTAAGATATCTCTTTTGTAAGGGTATAGAGAATATACTGGTTGATTGACATATCGCTCCGCTCCGATTCCTCTTTTATTTTTCTTCGAAGCTCTTCCGGAAGTCGCAGTGTGTATGTTGCTTTCATGGTTAATCCCTCCAAATTTTTAAGAATTCTCCAGCAGTCATTACTTTAATCCCATACATGACAGTCACTGCTGTAGGAAAATGTTTCTTATCAAACGTAATGATGTGAGTACAATCACCAGAAATTGCACATTCAAGGATTTTATCATCAGATGGATCGGATAGAACTGGCCTTATCTGAAGGGGTTCCCAGATTATCGTGGCCATGGCGAAAAGGGCATCCAGTATCCTTCCGCAATCTCTTTTTGAAACTTTTAAGAATCCCTCTTCAATTTTTTGATGTACTTTCCCCTCATATTCAAGGGCAACTAAAGGAGAAACAGTGTAGGATAGCTTTCCCGATATGGCTGCTTTCAACAATTGATAGGAAGCTCCACTTTTTGAATAAAGACCAGAGATAATAATATTAGTATCCAGGACAATTCTCATGATTTCTTATATGCTACTATATATGAATTTTTTGTCAAGTTAAAATATAGGCGCAAAATTAGCATATGTCTTGCACAAAGAACCATATAATGAAAATAGAATTCAAGAAAACCATCTATTTTTCTTGACAATAGTAAGTTCGCCCCTTACAGTGAGATTTAAAGGGAGGTGACATGCGATGAAAAAGAAAATCGGCACTTTGTTAGAGGAAGATTTGATATTTGATGCAAAACGGGTTGCTCTCTCCCAAAAGCAGCCATTTAGTAAAGTGCTGGAAGATGCGCTTAGGATGTATCTGCTCACAATGGAAAGGAAAACAAGATTAAAACGGAAAAATATCTCTCTAAGCTCACATGGCGCAATGAGTATCTCACCATCAGTTCTTAAATCGATAATGGAAGAAGAAGGTGTACATGAAACTTGATGAAATCAAGACAGGTTCCGAGGTGTTTATTGATGCTAATATTTTTATCTACCACTTTACTGGCGTGAGTGACGAATGTGGTAATTTTCTAAATAGATGTGAGCAAGGGGATCTGACTGCCATAACATCTGTAAATGTGATCCTGGAAGTGCTTCACCGCTTAATGATGGTTGAAGCTGTAAAGAAAAACCTGGTAAAACCACCCAATATTGTCAGAAAGCTCAACGAACGCCCCGAAAAAATTAAAGGATTGAACGAGTATTTTGTAAACACACAAAAAATCAAAGAAATGGGTATAGAAATCAGGCCTGTTACTTTCGAAACAGTTATTAAAAGTCAAATGGTTAGGATGGCATATGGGCTGATGGTAAACGATTCAGTTATTGCTGCCAGTATGCAAGAAGAAGGGCTTAAATTGTTGGCAACAAATGATACAGGCTTTGAAAAGGTAGATGAAATACTTATATATAGCCCCGAAGATGTTGATTTATAGCAAAAAATTTGGGCTCTATGCAATGAAATGGGGGGCATGAGCACCGGATATTGTATTAAGCGGGGGCGGAAACGGGGATTAGACTTTAGAGTAGAAATTCCGGAAGATCCTATTGAAGTATAAGAGGAGCGATACTATTTGAATGGCTGTTTTGACACACGATGAGCAATATCCATGCGCGTTTGTCCTAAGGCTATCGGAATGGGAACGGTACACTACTGATAAGGGAGATGTTGATTTAAAAACGGTAGGACTGGGGGAGCCCTATACCTTGTGGGTTAAATACCGTATGGCGCTGCGAGTGGGAGATCGCGTTCTATATGAAAGCGAAAAGGATACCACACTTATCCTTGAGAATATAAGGCGGTTGATTAAGGAGCTTCGGCAATTGGCAAATGGCAAGAAGAACAGGGTGGCATTTGATCCTATTGAACCGGAC
>SOKD01000231.1 GCA_004376305.1 Candidatus Cloacimonadota bacterium
GAGAATCAAGGAAACAGACCTTTCCGTTCCCTACAAACTGGATAATTATTACTACTACACCCGTACCGAAGAGGGAAAACAGTATTCAATCCTCTGCAGGAAACGGGAAAGCCTCGATGCTGATGAAGAAATTCTTGTTGACCAGAATAAACTTGCAATGGGTCATGATTATTTTGAAATAGGAATTTACAGAATCAGTCCCGATCATAAATACCTTGCCTATTCCGTTGATACAACGGGCTCGGAACTGTATACGCTTATTATAAAGAACCTGGAAAATGGTTCTCTACTTGAGGATGAATTTCAAAATACGGGTTATTCAGCTACCTGGTCAAATGACAGTAAAACCATTTTTTATACAAAACTCGATGATGCAAAACGCCCTGACAAACTGTTCCGTCATACGTTGGGAAAAGACGTTTGTGAAGATACACTTATTTTCCATGAGCCCGATGAAGCTTTTTTTCTCTACGTTTTTGCAACAAAGAACAAAAAATACCTGTTACTTGAAACGAGCAGCCATACGACATCAGAGGTATACTATCTGTACGCTGACAATCCCCGGGGAAGCTTTAAACTTATCTATCCCCGTCAACATGAAATAGAATATTCTCTTGAATGTTACAACGACACATTTATTATCCTTACGAATGAAGACGCCAAAAATTTCAAATTGGTTAAAGTGTCAAAATCCAATCCGGCAAAAAAACACTGGAAGGAAATAATCCCCCATCGCGATTCAGTAAAAATCGATGGTTTTGACATTTTCAGAAACTATCTTGTTGTTCATGAGCGCGAAAACGGACTGCAAAACATACGCATCATCAATCTTATAGATCAAACGTTCCATTATGTTACTTTCCCTGAACCGGTGTATACGATATGGCGAAGCAGTAATCCTGATTTTAATTCAAAAAAATTGAGATTCAATTACACTTCACTGGTAACTCCCCGCTCCGTTTTTGATTATGAAATGGACAACAGAACACGCACGTTAAAGAAGCAGTATGAAGTGCGCGGTGGCTATAATCCTGCTGATTACCAATCAGAAAGAATTTTCGCACGGGCACAGGATGGAACATTAATCCCCATATCAATGGTATACAAAAAGGATGCAATAAGGAAAAGCGATAACCTTCTTATCATGTACGGATATGGTGCATATGGTGAAAGTTATGATCCGTTCTTTTCTTCAAACAGGCTCAGTCTTCTCGACCGTGGCTTTATATACGCAATTGCTCATGTTCGTGGTGGTGGTGAAATGGGCAAATACTGGTATGAAGAGGGAAAATTACTCAATAAGATGAATACCTTTACCGATTTTATCTGCTGTGCAGAGCATTTACTATCTGAATCATATACATCGCCCGAACATCTGGTGATATCAGGAGGAAGTGCTGGCGGATTGCTTGTGGGAGCAGTTCTGAATATGAGACCTGAAATCTTCAAAGCAGCGGTTATTGACGTTCCCTTTGTAGACCTCATCAATACACTGCTTGATCCTTCATTGCCCCTGACGGTACTTGAGTATGATGAGTGGGGAAATCCTGAAGAAAAAACCTTCTACTATTATATGAAATCATACTCACCATATGATAACGTTACGAGAAAAGCATATCCACACATGTTCATAACTGCCGGTCTGAATGATACCCGTGTCATGTACTGGGAAGCTGCAAAATGGACTGCAAAATTAAGAAGCCTCAAAACCGATGATAACATTTTACTGGTCAAGACAGAAATGGGTGCGGGGCATCTTGGCGCTTCAGGGCGGTATGATTATCTCAAGAGCTTTGCCCTTGAATATGCCTTTATTCTGCACATTTTCGGTATCAACCGGTAGCACTTTTTTTGGTTGACAAGCAGTGACATTTATTGTACTGTCACCCGTAATGATACAAATATACGATACGGATGTATTATTCCGTAAAGACTGGTTTGCCCTTAAAAATATTAATGTAAAAATCGAAAAAGGTGATTTTGTTTTTGTTACGGGTCCGTCTGGCTGCGGCAAGACAACACTTTTGCGGCTTATGTATATGGACATCTTCCCCACAAATGGCGAAGTCATTGTTGCTGGATACCATTCATCTTCCATCAAAACAAAGGAAATTCCTATTTTAAGAAGAAAAATTGGCGTTATCTTCCAGGATTTTAAGCTCCTTCAGGATAGAAATGCCTTTGATAACGTTGCTTTTGCTCTGCAGGTTACCGGAACTTCACGAAAACTCATAAAGGAAAAAGTCTTGAAAACGCTTGCGGATGTTCACCTGAACCACAAACGTGACTCATTCCCCTACCAGTTATCAGGAGGAGAACAACAGAGAATAGCGATCGCTCGGGCGCTGGTACGTGAGCCATTCATACTTCTTGCAGATGAACCAACAGGAAATGTCGATCCTGAAAGCACCAAGGAGATCGTTAACCTTCTCAAGAACA
>SOKD01000325.1 GCA_004376305.1 Candidatus Cloacimonadota bacterium
GATATATTTACCCGGTATTTTCAATCGTTTGTCTTCTTCAGTTTCATTTGGATTGTACGTATGGATATTAACGCCAGGAGGAATAACCTCAATTGCATCAGATTCAAAATTGTAGTATTGCTTAAACAATGTTCTCTGAATGGATGTCGTTGCCGTTTGAGCAAGTACTGAGGAAAAGATACGGTTTTCTTCATGAATCCTGTGCGTAAAATTATATACCTTTTCCATTTCCACCGGATTTCCACCCATTCTTGCTTTTTTCCATGCGCCAAGCGAATGTGCGGTGAAGAAGGAAGGTTTTTTAAAATGCTCTGCAACATCCACTGCAACGATACCACCGTCAACATAGTGCCCGTGGAACAGGTCATACTCAAGAGAGGATTCATTGATAAATGCAATCAAATTCTTTTCAAGTTCAGGCAGAATTTCATAGATATCTTCCTTTCTGATGAATTTCCAATCACCGGAATGTATGCGGATAATCCTTGTTTTTAAGCAATCATGAACAGGATCGATTTGTCTCTTCGATTCATCGAACCAGCGCGTAACAATATCTACAGTAATGCCATGAGCTGCCATGGCTTTTGATAATTCGAGAACAAAGACGACCTGACCACCTGTATCTGTTCTGCCTAATTGCGGGATGGGATCAAAATATCCGTGTGTACTTACCATACAGATTCGTTTTATGCTTTTCATTGCGGGCATTTTATCAATGGTGGCAAGGGTTGTCAAGATAAAAAAATCAGAAACGGCAAACGAAAAGAGATGAATAATTGCGATACAATGTATGTAATTATTGCAATCATTCTTTTTAAAACTCAAAATAAGGCTTGAAAAAGGTTTGTACTTATGCTATAGAAGATAGGTAGTGGAGAGAACTATCAGTTTCGGAGAGAACAAAATAAAGGAGTAAGAATGGCAAGATCATGTGCACTATGCGGTAAAAAAGCTCAGTTCGGTGCGATTGTTAGTCATGCACATAATGTTACAAAAAAGAAAAGAAAGCCAAACCTTCACCGGATTTGGGCAAAAGTAGATGGTAAAAAGAAAAGAATCATGGTTTGCACCAAATGCCTTAAATCAGGAAAGATAGAAAAGGTATAGAGGAATGATTGAGATACGCATGCAAATGCGTCAACCGGAAGTTACTGTCCGACGAAGCCGCGTAGCTGCACCAATGACGAATAAGGTCCTAAATGGGAAATTTCAAATAACGCTGTACTCGATCACTGTTGCTGTGCTTCTCGTAGCAGGATGTGGTGGAAAAAGTGAGGTTGTGGAAAAACGAACAGAAC
This sequence comes from Candidatus Cloacimonadota bacterium, assembly GCA_004376305.1. Taxonomy (GTDB): domain Bacteria; phylum Hydrothermota; class E44-bin80; order E44-bin80; family E44-bin80; genus SOKD01. The sequence goes on from SOKD01000325.1 coordinate 1,299, forward strand.
GCCCTCATTTTGTATACGATAGATACATTCATGGAATTAACCCGAAAAAGATAACCGTGTACCTCTATGGCGATGGATATACATACATAAAAACGGATGACTACTCCACAGGGGAATCCGCAAAGGTGCATGCTGCGTACATACCAACAGACGAGATAACCGCTTTGGCGAAGTTCTTTCTTCATGAGGATTTTCTTGGAGTTGCTCCTCTGAGCATTCCTGCAATCTATGGGGGAGAAGTAATAACCATCACATTCAATCAAGAGGGCAAATCAAATACAATTAAGTTTTTGAAAGGGACGAAGATACCATTCTCAGTCGAAAAATGCCTAAACAAGCTTGAATCTACTATTGAACTCTTTCTTGATGAATAACTTCGCAGTATAAGTAAATTCTATTGATTTTCTGAATATCTTTTTTTTGTGAATGCACTATCTCCGGGAATTGCCACATCGATGACTTGTCTTATCCAGAAAGCTAATGGCTTTGCGGTCTTGATAACGAATGTCTCTGTGTTCTCTGTGGGTCAGTCTTTTCCCCTTGACTTTGTGAAAAGTTTATCGTATATTCAAATGCTATGAATCCGTTATTTCACGTTGCTTGCATTAGAGAGAAAGAACTACCCGGTTGATACAATGGAACTGAGGGAAGCAATAAGAAACAGGCGGAGCATAAGAAAGTTCAAGGATATAGAAATTCCAAGAGAAAAAATTGAAGAGCTTCTTCAGAGCGCATTGTGGGCTCCATCAGGAATGAACAGTCAGAACTGGCATTTTGTAATTGTCAAAGATACCTTGAAGGAGAGGCTCATTGATGTCTCAAGAAAAGCTTTTGATGGTTTCATATTAGAGAGTCTCAAAAAGGTTTTTAAGGGCAAAGAAGCGGTGATAAAAGCATCGGAGCGTTTCTTCCGTACACTTGGAAATGCACCAGTTATTGTTTGTGTTTACAGAACGAGCACGGTAGAAGGTGAATTGACAGATATACAATCAGTTGCTGCAGCAATCGAGAATTTTCTTCTGCTGCTTCACGAGCAAGGCTATGGTGGATGCTGGATGACAGGTCCGGTTCACTTGCGTGATGAGATTAACAGAATTCTTGGTGTTGAGGGAAAGAAGCTACAGGCATTAATCCCCATT
>SOKD01000347.1 GCA_004376305.1 Candidatus Cloacimonadota bacterium
TAATGAATCATACTGTACAACACTGTGCAGTTCAATCGCAAATGTATCTTCCTTTACGTCAATTTCGGTTTCAAGCTCCAATCCAATGGCAAAAACAAGATCAGCTCTGGCAAGTTCAAACTCCTTGCCAGCCTTTAGCAAATCCAACTCTGATTGGTTCTTGATCACTTCTGCTCTGAGCAGGTCAATCTTTGAGATTGTTCCGATATCGTACATCAACCTTGATTTCTGAAGATTCCCATCACTTTCACGAAAGGCTAATCCTTTCACATTCATCAGCTTCTTCTTTTTTACAAAATCAAAAAAGTACCCCGCCACCATGAATTCTATCTCGCTGACTATTGCATTGTGTAATGAAACGCTCTCCTTCACTTTACTTCTTGAAGCCAGTACGTCAAAAAGAGTGGATAGGTCAAATACTGACTGGCTCAGCGAAATATCGGTTGAATACATATCAGTATACGGATCTGTTCCAAATGTTGTGGAACTCCGTGTCACAGAACTTCTCGCATTGATATACGGAAGCATCTCAGCATAACTGAGAAGATTGCTCGCCTGGGATAGAAAAATATTCTCCTTGCTTTTTCTTATCGTAAGATTCTTCCTGAGAGCCATCTCCACGCATTCATGCAACGTATACGTATTACCCATAAGCAGATGGGAGCAAAGAAATACGAAACAAAAAACGATAACATACACTGAATGTTTTTTCTTACTCATTGGTATCAATGATTATTTTTTTCGTCTGTTGTCTTCATCCCCCATAATAACCCCGTCCCGTATGTGTACAATTCTCTCAGTAAAATCCGCTACCTCCTTCTCGTGGGTTACAACAATGACTGTTTTTCCTTTTTCATGCAAGTCTGCAAAGAGCCTCATAATCTCCAGTCCTGTTTTCGTATCAAGATTACCAGTCGGTTCATCTGCAAGAATCACCAACGGATCGTTCACCAGCGCACGAGCTACGGCAACTCTCTGCCTTTCTCCTCCGGAGAGTTCACTGGGTTTGTGTCTCACTCTATCACTGAGTCCAACTTCTGACAAAACAGTGATTGCGCGTTCCAGTCTTTGCTTTCGTCCTGTGCCCGCATAGACAAGTGGGAGCTCCACATTATACAGGCATGTCTGCCTGGCAATAAGATTAAATGTTTGAAAGACAAAACCCATGCTCTTATTTCGTATCTTCGAGAGCTCATCATCATCAAGCGTTGTAATATCTTTATTGTCAAGCATATATCTGCCTTCAGTAGGTTTATCAAGACATCCTATGATGTGCATTAATGTGGACTTTCCGCTCCCGGAAGGGCCCATAATGGAAAGAAACTCTCCGCTTTCAATAGAGAGAGAAACACCATTAAGCGCCCTGACCTCAAGTTTTCCCATCGGATAAATCTTCTTAACATCGGTTAACTCTATCATGGTTATCTTACTGTAATAACGTCTTTTACAAAAAAAGGTTTCAAGAATCTGAGCTTTCCGCTAAAATCCAATACCTTTCGGAAGAACAGAAGCCACAATGAGTACGATAATAAGCCATAATACCCAGAGACCAAAAATAATGGAGAAGGACTTCTTCCTGTCAACTCCATATATTACCGAACAACCAAGAGCTATAAGGCTGAGTTGCCATATCGTGAAAATATCTATTCTTGAAAGAACTTTGAAAAGGGGGGATTTCAAATCCATATTGGGAACAACAAGTGCAAGACTGGTGAAAACATGTGTACTTTTCTTAATGAGCATCATCATCGTCTTTAAAATAACTTCCGGGATTCCCGTAAGATACGAATAACTCACAATCGCAAGCATCTTCTTGAATGGTGCTCTACTCCCGGAGATGAGGAATACCAGCATAAGGATGCCAGTCTGAGCAAAAAGCAATATGAACGAAAAGATAACAATTGCAATGGGAGTTTGGATATAGGGTCCAACGCCTTCGAGCCGTTCAAGTGCTTTCTCCTTATATTCCTCAGGTATTTGATCCATTTCCGTAATTGCCTTTGCCCTATCAGGAAGAATTACTTTCGGTAATGCAATCATGGTCATGATGAGAACAACAACAACTGTTACCACGATGGGAATAATCCAATCCGGCTTCTCGTTCAGTGCTTTGAACGTTTCCATCGGACTGAAATAGAGATTCATTATTTTTTTCATCTTTCCTCCTTCCCGTTCATAACTCATTGCATCCAAGCTTAGTGTGAGAATGTACTATCATAGAGAGAAAAAGAAGTCAAGAATATTCGCCAAACAGAGAAAACAATGAAATCATTTTCAATCTTTCCATTTTCTCTTGACAGGTACAGGTAATAATGCTATACGCGAACATATGAAATCACTCAAGTGCCGTAGTTGCGGATTTGAAAATCAAGAAGGAATGAAATTCTGTGGTAATTGCGGGAAACCGCTTATAGACCTTGAAAAACATGGCGAACGGAAAATTATCTCCATTCTGTATGTTGATATTGCCGGATTTACATCGATTTCTGAAACAATGGATGCCGAAAATGTTCAAGAAATGCTCAATACAATCTTCGAAAATATCTCCTATAGCATAAATAAATTTGGAGGAACGGTTCATAAATATATCGGAGATGAGGTTATGGCGCTTTTCGGCGCACCCGTAGCCTATGAAAATCATGCGGAAAGGGCTGCTCAGGCAGCCCTTGAGATAAACAAATCGATAAAAGATGTAACCGCAATGATAAATCTTTCGATAAAATTGCATATTGCATTGCATTCCGGGGAAGTCGTTTTCGGAAAGGTTGGTTCGGAAGAAATTCACGACTACACGGTCATTGGCGATACGGTTAACATCGCAGCGCGTCTTGAGAAAATTGCTCCCGTTGACGCGATACTGGTCAGTCAAGCATTCAAGGACAGAACAGAACATGCCTTTGTATATGAATCTTTCGGAGAAATTGCGGTCAAAGGAAAAAGTCTTCCGATTACCTGTTATCTTCTGAAAAGTTCAAGAGCAACGAGAAAGAAGATCCGGGGGATCAATGAAGTGGAAACTCCACTCTTAGGAAGAGAACAAGAAATGGCATTCCTTGCAGATACATTGCAGGAAATACAGGAAAAGAAATTGCTCCAGTTGGTAGTACTGCAAGGACAGCCCGGTATCGGTAAATCAAGATTATTCCGTGAATTTGCAAAAGTAATCGATAAGGAAGCAAACCTACTCTTCGAAACACGCTCACTCCCCTTTGGACAGGAAGAGCTCCATCCATTCAAGCAGCTTGTCAGAAATATAACATCCGTTACCGCTGATATGCAACAAGAAGATGCAAGAAAGAATATAGAGGCGTTCCTCACAAGCTACTTTGGGACAGCAGATATTGGAGTCACTGATTTTCTTGATATTATCCTTGATTTCACATCGGTTAAGGAGCTTGAACTCAAACCAAAGCGAAAACAGCAAATTATGTACTACATGCTTGAGAATCTATTTAAGAAACTTGCGGAGGAGAAAACCCTGGTTATTGCTTTTGAAGACTTTCACTGGGCTGAATCCTCCTCCCTCCTTCTCCTACGACATCTTATCGACTTCCTGCAGGACATCCCCATTCTCTTTTTGCTTATCACAAGACCATTACTCAAGGATGACCCTATCAATGATTTCTTGACCATATACAGCAATCAAATCTTCTCATCGGTTCTGGATTTGAAACCCCTCGATAGGGGCTCATCTTTTGAACTCATATCCAACTTGCTTTCTATAGATAGAATACCACCTGATGTAAAGGAAAAAATTGTCAAGCGAGGAGAAGGAAATCCTCTCTTTATCGAGGAATTAATCAAGGTTCTTATGGACAAGAAACTTATCTATAAGGAAGGCGATAATTGGAAGGCAGACAAAGACATTGAAGTTTTTGATATTCCCCAGACGATCAATGAAATCGTTATGGGCAGAGTTGATCTGCTTGAAACAATGGAAAAACAGATACTCCAGTATGCTTCTGTTATTGGAAGAATTTTCTGGGACAAACCTATACGCGAAGCGCTCAATCAGACTATGGTTCACGAACTCACCTCATTATCGAACAAAGGATTTGTGCAGCGTAAAGTTGAGTCCATATTCGAAGATGCAAAAGAATACATCTTCAGTCATATTCTCATACAGGAATCAATATACTCAAGTATTCTCAAAAGGGTAAGAAAGAATATTCATGCAGAATTTGCTCAATGGCTCGAACTCAATTATCCTGAAATGAAAAACGTAATTTCAAACCTGCTCGCTTTTCACTTCGAAAAAGGTGAATCGTGGGAGAAAGCTGGTTATTACTATATTGAGAGCGGAAGGGAAACTTCCGGTAATTACAACAACAAAGAAGCTCTCAAACAATTTAACCGGGCACTCAGAATCCTCACCGAACACAAACCACATTCAAAGCACTTCCACAGACTGTACAAAAGCATGGGAAAGCTATACTCAAGAATTGGCAGCAACGAAGAAGCAGAAAAGAACTTGCAGAGAGCGTTGGAACTTGCACCAAGCAATGCCGATAAATTCTCCATTGAACAATCTCTTTCCAATTTATACCAGAAAATGAGTCTTTATGAAAAAGCTACGGAAAAACTGCACGTTGCAAAATCGTATCTTACTGAAAAAATCTCCAAGGAAGCAATTGACATATTATTTGATGAAGTCTGGCTCCACTACCTTACAGGCAATATAAAACAAGCACTCAAACTACTTGATGATTTTGAAAAAATCTATAAAAAACTCGAAGCACAATTAAGCGAAAAAGAGAGGGAAAATCTTCTCGCTGAATCCTACAATAAACGCGCAATTATCCTGCACTATTCCGGGAATCTTCAGGACGCATTGAAATACTATACGAAAGCACTGAACATATACGAAAAAAACAACTCCCGCTCGGGAATGGCAGCAGTATACAATAATTGTGCTGGTATTTATCATAGCCTTGGGGAATGCTCAGAAGCCATTGATATGTATGAGAAATCCCAGAAGCTTGACGAAAAGACCGGTAATAAATTAGGAACTGCAATAGGATACAATAACCTGGCGGAAATGTATATTTTTCTTAACGATATTGAAAAGGCTGAAGATTATCTCAAGAGATACTACGACTTAAACATGAAAATTCACAACAAACTTGGTTTTGGTTATGCATATCTCAATTATGGAATAATCTCCGAGAATCAAAATAATTACAAAAAGGCGCTCGATTACTATAAAAGGGCTCTTTCCATATTTGAGGAAGTTAAGAGCACCCGATTGGCTACGGTTGCCCATGAATCACTCGCCTGGCTCTTTTATCATATGCATGACTTTGATGCTTCAAAAACACATATCGCAAAGGTATCAGAATATCTGATGAAAACAGAAAGCCTTGACCTTAAAGCATCTTTATTGAGACTACAGGGAAAATTCTGTACTGAAGAGAATAATTTTGAAAAAGCCGAAAAACTCCTCGATTGCTCATATTCGCTTTACAGGGATATGGCAAATACGACAGAACTTGTTCAACTCAATGCTGATTTTATGGATCTCTATACAAAACAAGGTAAACATGAAAAGGCATCGCAGTTTAAGGAAAAAGGAAAACGACTGATTGAGGAAATACTGAGGGGAATTGAGGGAACGGAACTTCAACAGTGTTTTTCTGAGAAAGAAGATGTGCAGAAGTTACTGAACTGATTGCTACACCTTACTTGATTTCCTTTTTACCCTTATCTTTTTCCGGCTCAGTTACAGAAGTAAGAGCTTTTTCAACCTGCTTCTGGATGTCTGTATTAATGCTATCAGTGAGCGCCCCACCAATCCAGTTAAATTCCTCTTCCACAATACCAGCATTCTTGTATGCCTTTTCCTGCATCTTCATCCATTCAGCCATCAAATCCTCCCATGCCTTCTTGACATCAGGATTGCTGTTCATAAACGTTGAATCAGACATCTGGCTGAGGTCCGCATCCACTTTGTATTTGGCAACAAACTCTTTTATCATATCAGAATACTTCGTCATTGCTTCATTAAGCGCTCTTGAAGCCTTGATGTACGATTCCATTTGAGTGATGGTTATTTTCCCATCAGCAGAAGGAATAAATGGTTTTACTTCCGGTGGTTTTTCTGGTTTCTCTACACAACCAAAACCGAGAAGCAAGGCTAAAATGAATAAATAGATACAGGTCTTTCTCATCATCATCTCCTTATTCAGTCTGTTTTTTTTCTTCCTCCTTCACTGTTGTCTTTTTTTTCTTGGTTCCGTTTCCGTTACCATTGGAGCGCCGCTTGTAATCAGTCTGATAAAATCCAGAACCCTTGAATATAACACCTCCACCCGGAACCATAAGCTTCTGCAACTTTCCCCCACATTCCGCACACGTGCGCATTGTTTTTGAAATGTTGTGAAAAATCTCAAATGTTTTCTGGCATTTTCCGCACTTGTATTCGTATGTTGGCATTGCTCTTATGGCTCAGTATATGTTACATCAATACATACCACCGCCATACCCGCCGCCTCCAGGAGGCATTGGTGGCATCTTGTCTTCTTTTTCGGGCTCTTCGGTTATTATTGCTTCTGTTGTTATCAGCAATGATGCAATACTTGCTGCATTCTGCAGGGCAATGCGGGTCACCTTTGTTGGATCAATGATTCCTGCATCATACATATCCTCGAAGTTACCTGTGTTTACATTGTAGCCAACGCTCTTTGATTTTGATTTTGCAGTTTCAACAATAACAGACCCTTCTTCGCCCGCATTGTTGGCAAGCTGTCTCATTGGTTCCTCTAAAGCCCTCTTTATGATATTAACACCGATTTGCTCTTCGGGATTATCAAGCTTCATCTTCTCAAGGATAGGAATGACCCTCAGGTATGCAACACCGCCACCGGGTACGATACCCTCTTCAGCGGCTGCTTTTGTTGCATGCAGAGCATCTTCCACCCTCGCCTTCCTCTCCTTCATCTCCACTTCCGTTGCTGCACCAACATTAATCACAGCAACACCACCCGCTAATTTTGCCAGTCTTTCCTGGAGTTTTTCCTTATCGTAATCAGAAGTGGTCTCATCAATCTGCAGTTTGATCTGAGAAATCCGCGCCTGAATGTCATCTTTTTTTCCAAGACCCTCGATGATCGTCGTATTATCTTTGTCAATTTTAATTATCTTCGCTTTTCCAAGGTCTGAGACCATTGCATTCTCAAGCTTCATTCCAGCATCCTCTGATATGACGCGTCCACCTGTCAACACGGCAATATCTTGAAGCATTTCCTTCCTTCGATCACCATAACCAGGAGCTTTCACTGCTGCAGTATTAAGCGTGCCTCTCAGCTTGTTAACAACCAGCGTTGCCAGTGCTTCTCCTTCAATATCCTCCGCAATAATGAGTAGCGGCTTACCTTGCTGTGCAACCTTTTCGAGTAGAGGAAGCAGGTCCTTCATGGTACTGACCTTTTTGTCGTATATGAGAATGAAAGGATTGTCCAGTTCTGTCTCCATTTTATCAGGATTCGTAATGAAATAGGGAGAAATGTACCCTCTATCAAATTGCATCCCCTCAACAATCTCAAGCTCCATCTTAAGACCTTTTCCCTCTTCAACAGTGATAACACCATCTTTTCCGGCTTTGTCCATCGCTTCAGAAATAATATCTCCAATGGTTTCATCATTGTTTGCTGAAATAGTGCCAACCTGGCCAATTTCCTTCTTTGACTTTGTCTCCTTTGAGAGTTTCTTCAACTCTTCAACAACCTTATCCACTGCTTTCTCAACTCCAATTCGAATCGCCATTGGATTTGCCCCGGCTGTAACATTCTTAAGTCCCTCGCGAAATATTGCCTGCGCCAGGACCGTCGCGGTTGTCGTTCCATCACCAGCAACATCGCTTGTCTTAGAAGCAACCTCATTAACCATCTGGGCGCCCATATTCTCAAAGGGGTCTTTCAATTCGATCTCTTTTGCTACGGTAACACCATCCTTGGTAATGGTGGGTGCTCCAAATTTCTTATCAAGAGCTACGTTTCTACCTTTCGGTCCAAGAGTAACCTTGACAGCATTGGCAAGTTTATCAACACCTTTACGTATTGCCCTCCTTGCTTCGTCTGAATAAAGAATTTGTTTAGCTGCCATACTCATTCCTCCTTTTCTCTTCTATCTTTCTGAGCTATTCAATAATCGCAAGAATATCCTCTTCACTCATTATAAGATATTCCTTAGCATCGATCTCAATTTCAGTCCCCGCATACTTTCCAAAGAGTATCTTGTTGCCTTTCTTAACCTGCATTGGATCTTCGTCCTTACCTGTTTTGGCAACCTCAATTACCGTTCCTTTTTGCGGTTTCTCTTTTACGGTATCAGGAATAATAATACTCCCCTTTTTCATCTCCTCTTCGATACGCTTCACGAGGACCTTTCGATTAATCGGTCTAATCTTCATAAACACTTCCTCCTTCCCTTAGTTTGTAAATAAATAATTTCACTCTTGTTACATACAAAAATGTGCAAAATCACACACTACTATAATCGCAAATTCCAGTTTTGTCAAGATTTTTTTGAAAAATATTTAAACCTCCTTTTCCTAAGTTGCTATTTTTGTAGCGTTACGTTACAGCCTCCCGCTGTAAATCCATAAAAAGATGTCCGTTGTGCAAAAAAACTACGTACTCAGAAAAAATGGTGGGCGGAACCAGACTTGAACTGGCGACTTCCTGCTTGTAAGGCAGGCACTCTCACCAACTGAG
>SOKD01000009.1 GCA_004376305.1 Candidatus Cloacimonadota bacterium
GGTATGCCCGTTTCTTTTATTGTTCTTCGTGCAATAGCTTCAAGATCCTTCTTGCTCACCTTCTCAATCTGTTTTTCCGCTACCGGACGGTCGGTGGAATAAATCTGAACTTTTTTTGGCATTATTTCTGCAAGAGCCTTAATCCAGGCTGCAAGGTTCTCCTCTTGAGTATTGTCAACAGATCCTTTTACAAATATAGATTGAATAATAATATCTTTTTGTCTCTTCAGATCTCCAATGATACTTCCCAGTGAAATGCCATGAACCGGTTTATTTATCTTTATGAAAATAGATTCAATACCTGCATCGAGCTTAAGTATCTTCAGATCAATTTTTGAAAACGCCCGAATGACACTGTCATTTTTAAGGTTTGAGGAATTAGAGAGTACTGCAAGCGGTGTTTCAGGCAAGAGTTCATCACAAAGTTCCCTTACACCGTTAACAATGTTTTCAAAATCTGGATGGAGGGTTGGTTCGCCATCACCTGAGAATGTCACGCAGTCAAGGTTTTTTATTGTTTGCAGTGCATTCCTTACGGCGAAAAAAATGTTCTCCTTTGTCGGGAAGTCCTTTCTGTATTTGGAAATATCATTAGTGAGCTGTTTTGTCCAACCAAAATGACAGTAAATGCAATTAAATGAACACAATTTATATTTATCAGGTGAAAGGTTCAATCCAAGTGAGCAGCCCAGTCTTCGTGAATTAACCGGTCCGTAAATTATCCCCTGCTTGAGAGGTAGTATTTCTACATTCTTTTCCATCGACTTGCCTTATCGGTGTCCTCAATTTCAATCTTAAGTTTTCTGAGGTTATCCCTGATTTTATCAGAGATCCCGAATTCTTTCTTCTCCCTCAGTTCTGAACGAACAGCGAGAAGCAAATCAATGAGCTTATCATCCTGACTAACATGCTCTTTTTCTTCTGATACAAAAAGTCCGAGAACTCCCAGCATTTCGCTGAGAGTCTTTCGTGCTGAGAGGAGTCGCTGAGAATCGGGTTCATTCTCGAAAATCTCAAAAACAGTTCTGCTATATGAGTAAATCACTGATAAAGCCTTCGGTGTATTGAAATCGTCATCCATTGCTTCTCTGAACAGCTCTATAATCTTACTGTCAACCTCGATTTCATCCCCCTCTATTTGTGACAGGAGAAAGAGAACCTGCTTCAGTCTCTCATATCCACCTTCCTGTTCTTTCAATCGTTCTTCATAGTAATCAATGGGATTCCTGTAATGAGTGGAAAGCATGTACAGCCGTACCGTATCAGGATTGTATATTTTTAAGATATCACGTACAAAAATAACATTGCCAATGGATTTTGACATTTTCTCGCCACGCAGATTCAAAAATCCATTATGAACCCAGTATTTTGCAAAGGGTTTACCGGTTAGACCTTCACTCTGTGCAATTTCATTTTCATGATGAGGAAAGATCAGGTCTTCACCACCACCATGAATATCAAATGTCTCCCCAAGATAGTGCATGCTCATCGCGGAGCATTCAATATGCCAACCAGGTCGTCCCCTGCCCCAGGGACTTTCCCACCATGGTTCTCCCTCTTTTGTCGCCTTCCACAGGACAAAATCAACAGGATTCCTCTTTGTTTCATCAGGCTCCACCCTTGCCCCCACTCGCAATTCATCAAGTATTTTGCCAGATAGCTTTCCATAGCTTTTGAATTTTGAAACCTCATAATAAACATCTCCTCCTGAGACATATGCAAAACCTTTCTCAATGAGTTTCGCTATGAATTCCTGAATTTCCTGTATATGTTTGGTTGCTTCCGGATAGTAATCCGCACACTGTATGTTAAGCTTATCCGATACCTCAAGATATTCATTAATAATGGTTCTTGCAATCTTTCTGAAATCCTCTCCGCTCTCTTTCGCCTTCTGTATAATCTTGTCATCAATGTCGGTAAAATTGGTCACGAGCGTTACAGCATATCCAGAGTATTCAAAGTAACGCTTTATTATGTCGCCGGTAATTGCGGCACGTATATGCCCAATGTGCGGTCGGTCCTGAACGGTGAGACCGCACACGTACATTCCTACTTTACCCTTTTTTAGGGGCTTAAATGTTTCCTTTTTTCCTGTCAATGTGTTATACAGTTTAATCAACGCTCACCTCCGGAAAATTCCTGTAAGGATTCTCTCGCAGATGCACCTTCCTTTCCGTTGTTATTACACCGATTTTATTATCACAATATGAGACCAAGGTCAAGAGAAAAAGAGCATGAAGAAGGATAACAATATACTGAAGAATAACGTGAGGGAAAAACATGGCGTGATGCGAATACCATTGATCCGTTCTGCATGTTAGTGTAAAATGGTTCTGCAATTAGCTCTTGACAGGCTGGGTAACTTGATGTAAAATGATAGCTATGAGAGCAACATTTGTTGTTTGTATACTCTTCATTTTTGCAATAACAACTCC
>SOKD01000250.1 GCA_004376305.1 Candidatus Cloacimonadota bacterium
CTTTCTCAAATCGAAGCGCTGCTTCGATAGTGAATAGTTATTATCGGATATTTTTGTAAAAAAGCGATCGACAGATATGAGCGCGTCTATGTATCGAGAAGATGGATTTTTATCGTACAAAGGCATCTTTTCCTGCATAAACTGATTTTCCTTTTTGTTCCTCTTCGATCCGTATGAGTTGGTTATATTTCTCTACCCGTTCTCCTCGGCAGGGAGCGCCAGTCTTTAATTTTCCACCGCCCATTGCAACGGAGAAATCTGAAATAAAGGAACTGACGGTCTCACCACTTCTGTGTGAAACAACAAAACCCCATTTGTTTTGTTTTGCCAGCGTAATAGCTGCAATTGTTTCGGTTACCGTCCCAATCTGATTGATTTTAATAAGGACAGAATTTGCGACATCTTCATCAATACCTTGCTTGATCCTTTTTACATTGGTTACAAAAAGATCATCACCGACGAGTTCTATTTCTTGCCCAAGTTTTTCATTCAATCTCTTCCACCCATCCCAGTCATCTTCTGATAGTCCATCTTCTATTAAGATGATTGGATAGTTGTCAATTAAGTTGATGTAATAATCTATCATTTCCTCAGCAGCAAGTTCTTCATGCTCAATTCTGAGTAAATATTTTCCCTTAATGAAAAAGCAGCTTGCAGCGATATCGAGTGCTATTGAAATATGCTCGCCCGGTATATAACCGGCTTTCTCGATTGCATTGATGATAAGGTTGATGGGTTCCTTGTTTGAATTAATTGTTGGCACAAATCCGCCTTCATCGGCGACACTGATGCTTAATCCTTTATCCTTCAGCAACTTTTTTAATGCATGGTAGGTTTCACTCGCCCATCTCATTGCTTCTTTGATGTTCTTTGCTCCATGTGGGACGATCATGTATTCCTGAAAATCAGGTCCCTGCATGAGGGTATGAATTCCCCCGTTTATTATGTTGATCATGGGTACCGGTAAAGTATATGATTCTGTTTTGCTGAGATATTCATACAAATGTAGTCCGCACGATTTGGCTGCAGTTCTTGCAAGAGCCAATGATACTCCGCATATTGCATTTGCTCCAAGGTTACCTTTATTCTCTGTTCCATCCAGTTCGCACATGATCTCATCAAGTTCTCGCTGTGTGGTAACATCCTTTCCTTTCAGAGCGGGTGCTATGATCGTATTAACGTTTTTAACAGCCTTGAGTACCCCTTTTCCACCGAATCGTTTGGGATCCTTGTCCCTCAATTCGATCGCTTCGTGCGTTCCCGTTGATGCTCCTGAAGGAACTGATTCCCAGCCTCTTACGCCATTATCCAATGCTATTTCTACTGCAACAGTTGGATTGCCTCTTGAATCCAATATCTCTCTCGCTTGGATCGACTTAATTATTGCTCCCATAGAAACATGCCTCCTTCAAGCACTTATTTATAATGAGAATGGTTTGCAAGCCATATGAAAAAAGTATACGTTACATTGAATTTTATTTCAAGCACATTTTCTCAATACAATTTGATTGGAACGGAAAATTGCTTTTGTCTTGATTAATAAGTGTACAGGTTGTTACGTGTTTATTGTGTCTTTGCAGAATTCCTGGAGTAAGGATTTCCCATCTTTCAGTACCATCCTGCAATCATTGGGCAGCAGGATGTCACAATCCATTTTAGATAGTTTGCGAATAGACTCCCTTTCCTGATTATGGTTCTTTGTATATGGAATAAGGCTTTTCAGCTTTCCAAGTGTGTAGGGAACCGTATCTCCACAAAAAAGGATTTTTTTGTTCATAAGGAACAGGGAAATACTTCCCTCTGTGTGTCCGGGAGAATGAATGACGGTAAGGTCACCAATATTTTCTCTGTCCTTCAGTTTGATATCAACGTGCACCTTTTCATGTTTGAAAATGAGTTCCAATATAAAAAGCAATAAGCGTACCCACCATAATCTATGACCATCATGAGCATGTTTCTGTCCTTCAATAAAGGGAATGTCGTTTACATGTGCTGCAACTTTTGCTCCGGTGAGTTTCTTGATCGCTCGAACGCTTCCTCTATGGTCGATGTGGTGATGGGTGAGAATAATGAGGGATAGCGCTTCAGGTTTTCTCCCGATGTTTCGTATGAAAGTGATAATTTTTCTTGATTGCAGCGGAAAACCAGCATCTATAAGAGTGAGTTCTTTGCCAGTTATGAGAAAAGCCCGATTTCTAAAAAGTTTTATGGAGTGAATATCTTTTGCAATTTCCATGAAAATAGCTAATTTCTGTGTACTCTCGCAACGTGAATCTTATCTTACCGGGAGTATTTTTTTACTACTTCTGTGTTCTCAAATCAAGATGGTACATAAAATTCCGGATGGAGATTGTGCATTTCTCCTGCTTTGCTTCAAGTTGCTGGAATATACGATATCTTTTTGAAGATGTCAAGAGGCAAAGCAATGGCAGA
>SOKD01000049.1 GCA_004376305.1 Candidatus Cloacimonadota bacterium
CATACTCCGGAAGTTTTTTCTCTATCCGTGAGCTTAAACCCTCTTCGTATATGACCCCAGCTTTAATCTCAACAGCATAAATGTCAATTTTCCGCGGAATATATCGACCGAGATTCTTGCCGAGTTCAAGAGTGGTTTTCAAGTCTACTCCACTGGCAAAGGAATTGAGTCTAGCATTCGTGAGTTCCTCTACAATAAGTTTGTGCATTTCACCATCAAATCCTTTGTAATTCCTTACAGAATCAATTATGACAACCCGTTCATAGCCATAAAAGAAATCAAGAAGATTGAGTCCAGCCCAGCTTGTCTTAATAACTTTTACAGATTCATGTGTGCCAATGAGCTTGCTAATTTCATCAACCACCCGTATACCAACCCCCTCATCTTTAAGAATTGCATTCCCAAGCCCTATTATCAACGTTTTCATTTTTGTTTACACAATTCCCAGGTTTTTCATTGCATCATTAAGAATCTTAAATGAAACTGGTTTTTCAAAGTAAAAATCAGCTCCAAGAAAATACGCCCTCTTCATAATATCGGGACTGCCATGCGCTGTCACAATAATAACCATTGTATCAGGACTCCGTGTCTTTACATGGTCAAGAATTTCCAGTCCCTCCTCTGCCTGCACACCAGAAAGCCTAATATCTGCAATTACAAGATTGTAGTCGTTTCTGTCAAGCAAAGACATTGTTTCCTCAATGGATTCAGCAGTATCAACCGTAACACCAGGTCGCTGAATCAACTTCTTGAAAGCTTGGAGGATTGCAACTTCATCATCTACAATAAGAACACTTTTATTCATTACTCCTTTAGAGAGCAATAACCATGCCATGAATCAAAATTCTACTAAATCACCAAATGATAGTAATTTAGTCTTTCTCTGAACAGGACAAATATTCTCAAATGAAAATATAATTTACGAAAATGAGAATAAGGTGATTGAGCACTACGAGGATAAGGGGATGCTAAACTTCTTAATTTTTCTATAGAGAGACGCCCTTGAAATACCGAGTGCTTTCGCTGCCTTCTCAGTATCTCCTCCGTAGTTATTGAGAATGCACCGTATATGTTCTTCTTCAACAACTCTCAAGTTCATTGCAGCCTTTGAATAATGTCTATTCTTTCTGCCTGTCCTTAAACCGGCAAAGTGATCAATAGAAAGTGGATGATCATCTGCAAGGAGCAATGCTCTTTCCAGTACATTCCTCAATTCCCGTATGTTGCCTGGCCAGTCATATTCTGCAAACAATCTCAGTATTTCATCTCCAAGTTCAAGCTCCGGCTTGCCCAGGACTCCCAGCATATATTTTGCAAGACCCGGAATGTCTTCATGTCTTTCTCTGAGTGGGGGAATATGAATCGGAAAAATATTAACACGGAAAAACAGATCTCTTCGAAATCTGTCCTGTTCTGTTTCCTCCTGGAGTTCCTTATTGGTAGAACAAAGTAACCGAAATTCACTTCTGCGAATTCTAACCTCACCAAGCCTTCGATATCGCTTCTCCTCAATAACCTTAAGGAATTGTGCTTGAACATCTCTGTTCATATCTGCTATCTCATCAAGAAAGAGCGTACCCCCATCTGCTACCTCAAGAAGACCCTGCTGATCTCTTACAGCAGATGTAAATGAACCGCGCGCATGACCAAACAGCTCACTTGCCAGTAATTCACCTCGCAGGCTTGAGCAATTCACCTCTACAAAAGATGAATCTTTGAGACGACTGTTATCATGGATCCATTGTGCGAAAACTCCTTTACCAGTCCCTGTTTCTCCCTCAAGCAATACGGCTGAATCGTTTTTTGCTGCCACTGAAATGAGTTTTTGGATATTCTTCATTGGTTTGCTTTCCCCAAAGTACGGTTCGAATTGCTTCTTCATGCGCTTGTGCGCTGAAACGCTCTTCCTGAGTATTTCCAGCTCAAGGCTTTTCCTCAAGAAAACATCCACATTTTGCATATTTACCGGTTTGGCGAGGAAATTATCAGCGCCACGCTGCATGGCTTCAACTGCCCTAGGAATATCACCTACACCCGTAATAACAACGATTGCAATCGCAGGATAATTTTCTCTTAGGCTGCTTATCCAATCAATGCCATTACCATCGGGCAGGATAAGGTCGAGCAAAACAGCATCGTACCGATGCGCCAGGATCTCCTTTTTTGCCCCGGCAAGGGTTATGGCAGCGGTAACCTCATAGCCCGCCTTGATCAGGAACTTGGTGAATCCGAACCGGATCCCCTCATCATCATCAACAAGCAAGATATTGGGTTTCATGACATTCCTATGATATAACGGGGAGTCGTATTTCTGCGGTGCAACCTAATTCCCCTTCATTATTACGAATCTCTACAGCACCTCCATGCGTCTCAACGATCTGCTTAACAATGCTGAGCCCCAATCCTGAACCCTGCTTCCGTGTCGAGAAGAAG
>SOKD01000005.1 GCA_004376305.1 Candidatus Cloacimonadota bacterium
GAGTGATACGAAACGGTACCTCACCATTTCGCGAAATGTAGCGTATAGTCCCCTCGGTATGCTTTTGGGCAATTATTCTGATGATAAGACAAGAGACCTCGATATTAACTACCAGAGCGATTCTCTTGATAAGCGGTTTGGTGAATGCGTTAATCTCAGAAAATCGCTCTCCTCATCCCTCACGCCGACAATTGGTGATTGGTCAAGACCAAAGCTTTCGTTTTCAACAAACTACTCGGAAGACAGAAAACCAGAAAATCGTTCAATGGTAAAAGATTCATTTCCTGTGAGAAACGTTGGTAACAACAACATTGTATCTCTTTCACTTGATTTCGCTGTTCCTAAATTACTGAAACTTATAACCCACATCCGTGATGAATCGAAAGATTCCACTGCAAGCGCGGGAAGCCCTCAGTGGATCATCATGAAATTCGAACAGTTCGCCAATTATATTTCAAGACCGAATATATCAATCAGTCGAAGCAGACACACCACTTTCAGCCTTCTGACAAGACAACCTGATTGGCAATATCAATTTGGTCTCAAAGAGGGTGTTCCTCCAGACTACAAGCATCCCAATACAAACTATGTTGCCAGTGATCAGAAAGGAGTAACGGATAACTTCTCTACATCCATTGGCTTCAGTACGCCCATCTTTAATGCAAATACCTCGTACACAACAAACAAGAGTAAGAACATCACCGCAAGCAGCAGTCAAGTGTCGCGTTCAACCACCTGGCCTGATGTCAGCTTGCAGTTCCCACACCTTACAAAATTTCTGCCAAAGAACACACTTCTCAGAAGCGTATCAGCATCAGTTAACTACAGGAAAAACAGGGGTTCAAACGAAATTGCCGGAGAGGGAATACAAACAGAATCAGACAATCGCTCATGGGGACCATCTCTCCAGATGACCTGGAAAAAGGATATTCGCTCAAACATCTCGGCTAATTTTTCAGAAAATAACTCGCTCAACTACACAGGGGCATTCTATGAAACCACATCAAGGACAACAGGATACAACATCTCTGCATCATACTCCTTTAATGCTCCGACCGGATTAAAATTTCCTTTCCTTGGCAACAGAATCTCATTTTCAAGCAATCTTGATGCGGGGATTGACCTCAATTACTCAAAAAGCCATGCTGTTTCTTCAAAGATTACCGGACCGACAAATCATATGATTAATTACATGGTTTCTCCCCGGTTGAGCTATAACTTCTCAAATAGTATCACGGGAGGACTTATCGGTAATTACTCAGTCATCAATGACAAAAAACAGGACACCAAATCCAGCACAACAGGACTTGATCTCTGGGTTGAATTCAAATTTTAAAAACATAAATGGGTGCTCTGTGGCCTCTGCTGTTGAGCACTTTTTAAGAAAGGAGGAAGTATGTGGCAGAATTGGGTTCTTCTCTATACCGGCTTGTGGATTACCTACTCAGGATTATTATTTGGCAAAGCAGTAAAGTGGCACAATTTCGTTCTGGGCATCATTATTGTTATCTTTGCAGTCTGGGCTGGATTACGGTCTAAGAAACTCAGACAGAAAGGGGAAAGTCAATGAAATCAGTCGTTTTCCTTGGACTCATTTTCTTCCTCCCGGCGATTCTCTGTGCGCAAATTCCATCAGAACAGGATATTGTTGATTTTCTTGCAGATCTGAATACACCCCTTGCGCTCACTGCCAGCGGTGGGATATACAATTCGTCATGTAACCTTGCAGGTATACCACACTTCAATATCGATGCAGGTATTACGAGTATTGGGGCAACCATAAAGGATCCTGTAGGACAGGGGGATCTGAATGCTACGATTTCTTTCTTCCATGTTAAAGCTACTATTGGTTTACTTGAGGGTTTCAATCCTGCACCCCTGTGGAAAGGACTTATGGGATTTGAAGCAGGCATCAAGGGATTTACCTCACCGCTGCTTGGCGCCTTATATAAGCATGCTGATGGATATCCCTACGGATTCGGATTACTGGCAAAATTAAACCTGCTAAAGGAAGAAGGAACCATTCCAGCTATTTCCTTTACCTTTGAATACAACAGCTTACTCAACACAGATTTTTCGTTTATCGATTATGCAACAAATACCCGCGCTTCTTGCTCACTTACACAGAGTTCTTTTTACTACCACCTTGATTTACGCGAAAAACTCGGAGTGGTTTACGTGTACACGGGGATTGGATGGGTAATGCCATCCACTGATGCTGAATATACCATAGATGAAAACGAGGGTGCATTCACCTCAGAATCTATTTCCCTGTCGAAATATCATCTTGGTTTATCAATTCCAATAGACCTTGTTGATGTCAATCTGGAAGTTGGGCAATCAGAATCAAAAAGCTTCTTCGGTGCATCTCTTGGTTTCAAAATGTAGTCACAGAAAAAAGTCAGTTAAACGCTATGAACCATAGAATTGAAGTTTCAACAAAGCCATCGCTCACCGATCCAATCGGTGAAGAAATCAAGAAAGATATTCAGTATCTCGGAATAAACCGAATAGAGAATATCCGTTTCATCAGGGTCTTCATTCTCAATGCTAAAACTCTCGGCAAAGCTGCTTTGAATCACATTGCGCAAAACATACTTTCCGATCCGGTCTCTGACATCTATCAACTGGAGCACCATATATTTTTCTCAACAAGAAGCACGTCCTCTCCTGTAGAAATTGCTTTCTTACCGGGAGTTATGGACCCTGTGGCACTCACGACACACAAACTCCTTAAGAAAGTTGGCTATGAGGAAATTGCAAGCGTACAGACAAGAAATCGCTATGAGATAATAGGAAATATCAGCAAAAGGGAAATTGAGTTCATCGTGAAAAAACTACTTATGAACAGCCTTATTCAGGTTTGGCTCAAAGATGAAAGAAAAATGTACATTCGCAGAAGACAGTCAACGCTGAGAAAACGAACTGTTAAAATTTTAAAAAAGTCAAATTCCGAACTCATCGCAATATCAAACAACGGATTCCTTTCTCTTAATCTTGAGGAAATGAAGCACATACAGGCGTATTTCGCCTTAAGGAAAAAAAACCCAACCGATATCGAACTCGAAACAATTGCTCAGACATGGAGCGAGCACTGCGTTCATAAAACTTTCAAAGGAGCCATAACCTACAATGGTATGCTGATTGATAACCTCCTTAAATCAACCATTGTGAAGGCAACGGAAGTTATCAATAAAGACTACTGCATTTCAGTTTTCAAGGACAATGCAGGCATTATACAATTCACCAAAGAGTATGGCATTACTTTCAAGGTTGAAACACATAATCACCCTTCTGCTCTGGAACCATATGGTGGAGCTGGAACAGGAATCGGTGGAGTAATCAGGGATACACTTGGCACAGGTCTTGGAGCCAAACCGATAGCAAATACTGATATTTTTTGCTTTGGCTTATCGCATTTCCCCATAAAAAACCTCCCCTCCGGTGTTATGCATCCGAAGCGCATATTCAAAGGAGTGATTGCAGGTGTCAGGGATTATGGAAACAGAATGGGAATCCCCACGGTAAATGGAACCATCATATTTGATAATACCTACCTTTACAATCCTGTTGTCTACTGTGGAAGCATCGGGATCATACCACTAAAATATTCACATAAGTCTCCAAAGAGTGATGATACCATTGTTGTATGCGGGGGAAAAACTGGAAAGGATGGGATTCACGGTGTTACCTTTGCATCAAAGGAACTCAGCGAATCATCGGAAGCAAGCTCATCAGGGGCTGTTCAGATCGGGAACCCAATAACCGAAAAGAAACTCCTTGACGCATTAATGGAAGCGCGGGATGAAGAACTGTATCATGCAATAACCGACTGCGGCGGCGGCGGGCTTTCCTCGGCTATTGGCGAGATGGGACAGGACCTCGGCGTTACCGTACACCTTGAAAAAGTCCCTTTGAAGTATGCAGGTTTACGCTACGATGAAATCTGGATATCTGAATCCCAGGAACGAATGATTATCGCCGTTCCGAAAAACAACCTGAAACGCATGGAGGAGATATTTAAAAAACACAATGTCGATTACGCAGCCATTGGCACATTTGAAAAAACCGGCAACCTCGAGCTTTTTTATAAGAAGAAAAGGGTTGGTATACTCGACATGGACTTTCTCCACAACAAGTATCCCCAGCCGAGAAAGAATGCATGCTGGAAAAGAAAACATTTTGTAGAACCGGTATTGCAGAAGAATATTGACCTTGAACATATTATTCTTAGGCTTCTCTCTTGTCCTACTATTGCAAGCAAAGAGGTTGTCATCCGGCAATATGATCATGAGGTTCAGGGAATGAGTTCTCTTAAACCCCTGGTTGGAACAGAAAACGATGGGCCGTCGGATGGTGCTGTACTTCGTCCTCTTACGAATTCAAAAAGAGGGATTGTTATAACAAACGGAATAAATCCCTTCTATGGAAAAATTGATCCATACTGGATGGCAGCAGCATGTATTGAAGAGGCGATGAGAAATGCAGTTTCATGTGGCGGCAATCCTGATAAATCAGCTATTCTTGACAACTTTTCCTGGGGGGATGTAAGCAATCCTCAAATACTTGGAGAACTTGTTCGAGCATCACAGGGTTGCAGAGATACTGCAATTGCATTGCATGTTCCATTCATATCCGGGAAAGACAGCCTGAATAATACATTTTCCTTGCATGGAAAAAAGAAGTCAATTCTCTCAACGCTATTGATTTCCTGCATAAGCATCTGTGATGACGTTACAAAGACCATTTCCACTGACCTGAAAAAAGCAGGAAATTTGATTTACCTCATCGGAATCACAAAAAGGGAATTAGGCGCATCCCACTACTACAAATTATACAACAGAATTGGCAACTCAGTGCCGTGCCTTGACCTGAAACGTTCCCGCAGAACACTCAAAAAGGTTTACCGCTCTCTGAAACGAAATGTTATCAAAGCAATTCATGACTGCTCTGAAGGTGGGCTTTCTATCACTCTCGCAGAGATGGCAATTGGAGGAAGGCTTGGTATGGAGATTCATCTTGAAAAGGTAATCAGTGAAGGAAAACTGAGGAATGATGAACTACTCTTTTCTGAATCAAACTCCCGGTTTGTCGTTGAAATACCCCCCCAGAAAAAAGAGCTTTTTGAGCACTTAACTGATGGTGTTCCCTATGCCCACATCGGAAAAGTCATTAAGGAAGGAACACTCATCATTAACAGAAAAAAGAGGAAGCTCGTTAAACTATCTATTGAGCACATTGCAACCACCTGGAAAAAGGGGATTGCATGGTAAGTAAAGCCAAGGTTTTTGTTATGAAATCTGCGGGAACTAACTGTGATGAAGAGACAAGAACTGCTTTCGAGCTTGCCGGCGCCCTGGCAACAATCGGTTTTGCGGAAGAGCTCTTTGGTAAAGCACAAAACATCAGCAGGTATCATATCATTGTATTTCCCGGTGGTTTCAGCTATGGAGATGACATCGCTGCGGGAAAAGTGTGGGCAACAGAAATAAAACATTTCTTCCACGAAGAACTCCAGAAATTTATTTCGCAGGGCAATCTTGTCCTTGGTATCTGTAATGGTTTTCAAGTTCTTGTAAAACTCGGATTGCTTCCTTCGCTGGACGGCACCACAGAGCAAACGGTCTCGCTCACCTTCAACGATTCAGCACGGTATGAAGACCGATGGGTACATTTAAGAAAGTGTTCAAATAAATCCGTCTTTATCAATGACACAGATGGTTTACTGTACATGCCGATAGCTCATGCTGAAGGCAAATTCATTGTTAAAAATCAGAAGGTGCTCAACAAGCTATTCAAGAACAACCAGGTTATCTTCCAGTATACAGACAGAAATGACAGGCTGGCGGGTTATCCGGCAAATCCAAATGGTTCTTTGAAAAACATTGCTGGTATCTGTGATCCGACGGGGAGAGTGCTTGGTATGATGCCTCATCCCGAACGTGCAGTAGTAAGAACCCACTACCCAAACTGGAGACGACACACGATAAAACCTTCAATTATGGGAATGACGATCATCCAGAACTGCGTTAACTACATAAAGAAATCGCTCTTATCCTAAGTATTATGTCATGCAAATAACTTTACAGTACTTGTTAGCCTGAGGGCTTCGTAAAAGCCCGAAGAATCTCGGTTTTATCTATGCCAGAGATTCTTCCAGCATTAATAGAGAAATGATTACTCAGAATGACACCTTTTTCAAACCTGTCCTCAAGAGAAGCGAAGGAATGACAGTAAAGATAATTAAGATAGATTACACTAGTCTTAAAGAACATGTCATTGTGAGGTTTCCTCATGCTCTATGTAGTACCATTATGTACAAAACACTTTCCTATTACACGGGGCAGGCTCTCTATAGACGAAGCAATCGAATAACAAACTATTTCTGCGTGCATTCAATCTCTCTCAGTAAAGAATTGACCTTTGATGACAGAAGTTTTGCATCGTGTCTGGTGAGCATCTCTTTCGCCAGCAACAGAAGCTGCTTTGCATCACCGGTTTCCTTTTTCCTTACATTAAGGACCGCTTTGTAATACAGCACTGTCACCATGCAAAATACATCTCCAGTGAGCTCACAAATCATCATTGCTCTTTCAAAGTATCTCATTGCTTCTTCAAATTCTTCCTGATGTATCAGGAGCCTTCCACCAAATATCTCAACCCGTTTTTCCAGATTTCTATCGACGATCTTACTCACATTTTCCACGATGTATTCGTACTGTTGCTTCGATTCGGTAATATCTCCATTCTCAAAAGCAACTTGTGACCGCAGGAGCGCAATATTAATAATGCAATCATCTGATTTGTAAATTGTGTTTAATTTTTCCGCTTCCATTAACAGTTCAAGAACTCCTTTTCCCTTACCTTCTTCAAGCAAAATTTGTGCAAGATTGGTAATCCCTGCTATTTCTCCGCTCACGAACTTTATGCTTTGTGCAATTTCCTTTCCCTTAAACGTGTTGTAGAATGACTTTTCAAAATCTTTATGCAGGTAGTAGACTCCGCCAATATTCAAGTAGGTTACAGCAAGTGAAGGCTGCACTTCCATGAGGAGCCAAATCCTCAAGGCTTCCTGAAACATGGAAAGACCTTTGGCGAGCTCTCCTTCACGAACATATAGATTGCCAATATTATTGAATATTACTGCTACACCATCTTCATCACCGATCCGTCTTTTTATGCGTAGACTGCTCATAAAGTGTCCACGTGCCTTCTCTGTATCATGTGGCATAAAAAGCACCCCCAGATTGTTATGAACTTTCCCTGTCAAGAAAAGATCACCAACCTTCTGGGCGAATTCAAGCGACAATTTGAAAAACTTTTCTGCATCCCATTTCCTTCCCTGCTCAAGGAAGATCTGCCCTATACTTTTGTGGGCAATTGCAATCCTCCGCTGATCAAAACATTTCCGCGCAAAATGAAGACTTCTGTTATAGTTCTTCAGTGCTTCTTCCAAGTTCCCACCAAAGAAATATGTATTCCCAATCGTGTTGAAGACATCAGCTTTCTCAGCTATGTCCCCTTCCCCAAATCCCTGTAGGGCACTCCGGGCAAGTCCAAACGCCCTGGCATATTCACCCCGCTTAAGATATACAACAGCTTCATCGCTCAAGAGAGTTGCTCTCCTGTCGGTATCAATCTCGGGAAGCAATTTTTTTGCCTTCTGGAAATATTCAATTGCAGTGTCAAATCCCCCTCTCTTTGTATAGATCTTTCCGATTTCATGAAAAACCTTCATCCTCATTCCCGAACCAACACCACTTAATTTGAGAGAATCAAGAAAAATCTTTTGTGCTTTGTTTAATTTTCCGGTATTTGTATATAAGCAACCAAGCTCATAATAGATATCGAAAAGGGATCTGTCTGATATCTTCAATATCTGTGCCAGTTCCAGAGCCTCCAGGTAAAGTTCAATAGCCTTCTGATAGGCAACTGTTTCCACCGCTTTTCGGGCACCAGAAAGGTAATATGAAAGGGCCTTTTCATACGTAGTGGCACGTTTATAGTGAAATGCAAGTTTCTCTAAATTTTCATCTCTGCCTTCAGTTAGCAGAGCAAGCATATCAGCAACTTTTTCGTGGATGTTTTTCTTCCTTTCAAGAGGGAGTGAATCATACAAAACCCTTTGCAATATACGGTACGAAAACTGGTACTCTCCTTTCATCTCTGAATCTGAAACAATAATGCCTTTTTTCGCTCCTTCATTAAGTAAATCGAGAAGTTTTTCTTCATGCTCTCCGGTAATACACATAAGCTGTTGCAGAGAAAACAACTCGCCAATAACAGAAGCAGTCATGAGCAGCTCTTTAGTATCAGAATGCACTGTTTTAATCTTATCCGCGAGTACACCAGCAATTTTCTTAGGAAGATCTACCTCATCCAGTTTAAGAAAATTCCACGAGATTCCGCTCTTATAAATGTAACCTTTCTCAATAAGAATGTGCAAAATTTCTACAATAAAGAGTGGATTTCCTTCTGTTGTTTCCTGTATAAAATCAACAACATCCGGAGGAACTTCCCACAACCCCAGAGCAACGCTTACAAACTCTTTTAACTCTTTGGGAGAAAGCGAACCGATCTTAATCTCATCAATAAGCCTCTCCCGCAACAAATCCTGCACAACCTGCATGAGCCGGCTTTTCTCATCAGCAACATCCTCTTCCCTGAATGCTCCGGTAATGAGCATACGGCTATTTACA
>SOKD01000337.1 GCA_004376305.1 Candidatus Cloacimonadota bacterium
TAAACAAAAATACCGCTTGAGAAACGCCTCTGTATCTCTGCAGCATACTCAGATTCCTCCGGGGTTGAGAGAAATTTGATAAGATTATCCTGGTTTGCAGTGGTATGCGGTGTAAGGTCTCGAACAACGGAATCGATATTTTCGTATCTTGTTTTCGGATTTGATCGTGTCATTTTCGTAATAATAATTGAGATGTCCTTATTCTTACTATCCTGCTTGAGCTGAATCGGGGGAAGCTTCTTATACAGTATGTTATTGATTGTTTCATATCTATTGGTGCCCTTAAAAGGATTTCTGCCGGTAACAATTTCATAAAAGAGGATTCCGAGAGAATAAATATCTGACCGGGGAGTTGCTTTTTTGCCTTTTATGAGTTCAGGAGGCAGATACGCCGGTGTTCCGATCGTTACACCAGGTTCCGTTATCTCCGTTCCT
Organism: Candidatus Cloacimonadota bacterium; assembly: GCA_004376305.1. Taxonomy (GTDB): domain Bacteria; phylum Hydrothermota; class E44-bin80; order E44-bin80; family E44-bin80; genus SOKD01. The sequence goes on from SOKD01000337.1 coordinate 436, forward strand.
TCAAGAGCAAGCGCCAACCCAAAATCAGAAATTTTAATAATCCCATTATTGCCGATCATTATATTTCCTGGTTTAATATCTCTATGCAGGATTCCACTCTTGTGAGCGGTTAAGAGCCCGGATGCAATTTCGAGAATAATGAAATTTGCAATGTGAAGTGGGAGCGAACCAGCTTCTTTTAGGAGTTCCCTGAGCGATTTGCCATCCACGTACTCGAGAACTATGAAATAATCGCCATTCTTTTTATAAAAATCAATTATTTCGACAATGTTTTTATGGTTGAGCCTTCCAAGGATTTTTGCTTCTCTCTCAAATCGTTTAACTAACTCGATGTCCGAAGCAAGATGAGGATGGAGTTTTTTGATAACGACCATACGGGAAAGGCTTACCTGCTCTGCTTTATATATTGTTGCCATCCCGCCCGTTGCTATAACCTTTATTATTTTATACTTGTGATCCATATTAGGGAATGTAGCCTCCTTATCTTACAATAAATATAATACTTTTCATGGGGAAAGTCAAGGAAAATCAGTGTGTACTGGTGTTTACTCCCGGCTGAAGAGAAAACGCTCTCGTTACTGGTTGGTATCTCTTTTCTGATCTTTTATTTTTGCATAATTTGATATACCAACGACATCCTTATCATAGATTTTAATGCCGTTTCTTCCGTGGTTTTTTACCCAGTACATTGCCCTGTCAGCAAGTCTGAGAATCTGTTCTCCATCCTGTGCATGATTGGGTGCTGAAGCCACTCCCAGGCTTGCTGTAATGTGGTACTTGATATTGTCATCCTTGAGAAAGGAGGTGGAATTAATACTGCCCAGGATGGATTGTGCAATGAGTTTTGCCTGACCTTTTGTTGCGCGGGGGAGTATAACCACATATTCATCTCCGCCATAACGAACAGTAATTCCCTTTCTTCTGGCTTGTTGCTTTACAACGCTACCAACCTCTCGTAACAATTTACCGCCGATCTGATGACCAAAGCGGTCGTTAACAAGTTTGAAGAAATCCAAGTCAAGAAATATTATTGAAAAAGTGGCTTGTTTTCTCTTTTTCAACTGATCAAGCGTAATATGACAGTAACGGGCATTGAACAAGCCTGTCAGGTCATCAATGATTGCAAGCCTGCGCACTTTCTTGTAAAGCATTGCATTTTCAATACTTATGGAAAGAAGGCGTGCTATCTGCTCAGTTAAAATCTGGTCATCATCATCAAAGGCATTGATTTCGGTACTCCCGATGTCAATCACTCCAAAAATGATGTCTTTCCGTCTCAGAGGGATGACCATCTCTGATCGAACACTATCAATTCCTTTTAGGTAGTGCGGGTCCTCATGAACATTGTTAATCCGCGAGGGAATACCATGCCGTACAACCCAGCCCATGAGTCCCTGATCAAAGTTGACTTTCTGTCTTTTTGGAAAGATTTTTTCTTCGCTGTCAAAACTCTTGAGTACCAATACACCTTCTTCTTGATTTACCAGCGAAATGCCTATATAGTAGAAACCAAAACTCCGTCGTATGAGTTGTGCACTGCTCTGCAGGAGCTCTTCAAGGTTGAGTACCCCGGAGAGGTATGTTCCTATCTCGAAAAGAAGTGCCATTTGTTCTACTCGCTGTCTTTCAACCTTTACAAAGGAGGACTTATTGAGGGCAATTGCAGCAAACGAAGCAAGTGTCATTATTTTATCGAGGTCGTCCGAATTGAATAGCCTTTTTTTCTTGTTAATAAGTTCGATAACACCATGAATTCTTTTATCTGCTTTTATGGGTGCGCAGAGAATTGAGCGGGTTGTGAAGGATGAAGCTTTGTCTATACCATCAAAGAATCGCTTATCTTTTAACACATCATTGACAATGACAGGTTTTCCTTTGCATGCAACCCATCCTGCAATACCCTGATCAAGTCTTAATGTCTTTCCCTTGATAATATCTGATTTTTCACCATATACTGCCTTGAAGACAAGACTGTCCCTTTTCTCATTGAAGAGCAGAATTGATGATGCCTCCACATGCACCAATTCGTTTGATTTGCTTATGATATTATCGAGGATAGAATTGAGGTCAAGTGTTGTATTCAGAATCCGAATGATCTCATTCTCAACAGATAATTGCTGTAATTTCTCCGATAGGTTGTAGAGAAGAACAAGGTTTTCTTGTCCTTTGCTGCCCTTTTCCAAATCAAGCAGAATGCGTTTTATTTCTCCACTGCTAAAAGGTGCAATGAGATAATCATATATGTTGAGGGAACTTATTTCGTGAATAATGAGCGGTGAAAGCTTTTCAGCAAAGACAACGATAGGCACATCTTGAGAAAGACCGCGAATATCATTAATGACAGCTATTTCTTGTTTCACCGATAACGGGTCAATTTCGACAATAATAAGATCAGTTGCTTGACCGACAGTGAGAGCAAGCAGCTCTGCATTGTAAGAGGCTTGAACGAATTGATGCGTATCAATTTCGCTATTCAGTCTTGCCGGTACATCGGAGTTTTTTGTCCAGATCAGGACTTTTCTTTTTTTATGCATCAGTTATTTCTTACTATTGAATAGAGTACCTTTACTTTCTCCCCCCTGTCATTGTATAGAATTCCATTCTCGTCTATTTTGAGTGCCGATGGCGTATATTTTGTCGCTTTCAATGATTCAAGGACAAGTATTTCATATGGTTCTGCGGTGAAATTTTTTCCTGAGAAGTTCAAAGCTCCACCTTTTAATTTCTCTTTTACTATTTCTGAAACTCTGAGCATCATATCCTCTTTGTTTCTTATATCGGCGAAAAACTTACCGTAGGTGAATTTAGATGTGCTGAAAAGAAGGTTGAAGATGGAGTCATGGTCAGCAAGAATTACCGATTTTTCAGGATCTCGTCCTTCTGAAAGATATTTTGCTTCGTTAACGAGCATGCCTCTGAGATCAGGATCACCAAATGCATTGGGACCTATGGCGACGTCCCGTGAAGGAATGCCGCTTGAAATCCCGATTCCAAGCCTGAAAAGGGAACGAAACATAGGGGGAAGAAGTGCGTAGGTTGTACCTTCTACAATGAGCTCTTTTTCCTGGATATCTGAAAACCAGTCCCGGTATTTTACATAGTTATCCTTGATGAATTTCTCTGCAGCCCTGATCATTGAGAGTGCACAGGATATTGCATTTTCTGAGCTATTCAGGGCACTCTGAAGAAAAAGGCCTTCCTCGCTCAGCAGAGAATGTCTCAATTTTTTGAACTTCTTCGTTGTTGATTCGCGGTAAATCGAAGTGTAAAGCTCTTTCGAGTTGTTCCCAAACCAGATAATGCCACCATCACCGATATCTTTCAGGAGAAATGCACCGTACTCTTTTGCTATTTTTGCCATGGTTGCATGGAAGTTTTTAATAATCATCTGTTCTCGTTCTGCGTTGTGAAGTTTAAGCGTCATAAAGCTTGATCCACGAATATCATAGATGAGTACGGAAACAGCCTTTTTAAAGTGTTTTATGCAAATATCTGTTGCACTATTCAATAATGATGAGCTAAGGTTATTATCTGATGTATTTATTTTTCCGCTCCGGGAAAAGTGGTAGAATTTGCCTTTGGGGATTGCATACATGCCTAAATAGTTCGCTTCATTTTGCAACTTGGTTTGCGAGGATGGCATCTTATCTTTCAGTGGCCACTCTATGATATTTCGTTGCAGCAATCCACAGATGAGAAGTGGTAGGAGGAGCTCATCCGCTGTTTTTTTGTATGCACGCAGAAGCTTTTGAACATTCGGTTGATACTTTCTTTTGCCTTCTTCACGGAACTTGAGGAGAAGAGAGTGTATTTTTCCTTTATCCCTCATTTCTTCTCGCTCTATTCGATTGAATAGGCTGAGCGTTTTTTGAATGACATCTCGTGCTATTCTTGATTGATCAATATCAAGAATCGGTTTAACTTTCTGATATTCTGAAGCGAGTTTAATCAGTTCCTCTTTTCCGGGATATATTTCCTCCTCCAGAAGTGCTCGAAGCTCTTCTGAGGAAAGGGATTTAAGTGCATGATTTGCTTCAATTTTTTGACTGAGATCGTACGATTTGTTGAAGAAGTCCTTAAGATGCCAGATATAATCCAGACATGTTTTTTCTATTTCAGTTAGTATTTCTGATATTCTGTAACTGGATTCAAGAAGTGGTTTCTTATTTTTTGTTTCAATAACCTCACCAATCGATTGTCCTTTCTCTTTAACGATTCTTCTCGTTTGCTCGGAGACCCTGTGGTCCATAAGGCTTAATTCCCTGTCATCCTTCACGAGTTTGGTCTCGTTCTTCTCAGCGCGTTTTCTGATTGTTTTCAGGAGTATTGAAAATTCATCATCCTGAGGAAAGCTGAATCGGGAAAAGCTGAGTTTTCTCAGATCATCTTTTGTGAGAAATGCCCTTGTTTTAATCTCATTCAAGATATCAGCTGATTGTTTATGAGATAGGTACTTAAGAAACACCGTATGTATTTCTCTAAAGAGATCTAAAGGGAATCCCTGTGCCAGGAAGAGTGGGGCAAAATCAGAGAGAGGGTGCTCAATGATAAAGGCGTAGGGGAATCGGTCAATGAAATGAGAGAAAAAAGATGTTACGATTGAGTATTCCCCGGAGAGTTCTTTTCTTATTGTTTTAAGAATTTCGATGATTTTAGCCATGAAGAGAATTTCTTTTGCAAGGATATCCCCGGACTCATTCTGAAGACGCGCCTTTATGAAGGCTCCTGCTTTGTTTATATAGCCGATCTCAAAGAGGAGAGACGCGGCTTTATCATTTTGCAGAATGTTTTTGTATGTTTGGAGTAACATATTCTTGGGCGTAGTGAATTCCTTGAGAACAAGGGTATCTTCTTTCCTCAGTCGATAAAGCTTCTCGAAGAACTTTATATGTTCCTTTTCATCCTTGAGGGGAAACTCATAGAAAAACTGGCAGCCCTGCTGGTTTAAAAGGTATAGTATTTCATCTGGAATTCTGAAGGAACTTTCGAACTTTCTGATGAGCTGGATATCTTTAAGGTAACCGGGACGGTTGGCAATTCCATCCCGTAGCTGTTGAATGTAATGCCCTTGTTCGTGGCATATTGTTTCGAGTTGTTTAAGCAGAATGCCAAACATTAGAACTCCGTTGTTCCAGAAAAATTAAATCCTGCGATGGTGATGTATGGTAAAACAGAACCCCAGGGAAATCGCGCTCCGTATGTATTTCCTCCTTCCACAAATCGCATCTCTGTTGAAATCGAGAGGATATTGTTAAAGGCTTCAAGGATACTCTGGTTGAATCTCAGGTTCTTTAAAGCGTATGCAATATGACCATTTTCTATTAAATATGTTCCGTTCCGTGTCATCCCGGTGAGTACCAGGCGGCGGGGTTCAACTACATTCACGTAATGGAATGTGTTTATTGCTATTCCGGATTTTATTCCTGCAATCATTGATGCAACGGTTTCAGTTCCTTTCTTGATAACGAGATGATAAGGAATAGGACCCATTCCTGTTTCTATACAGTGACCTGTTGACCGTTTGCCCATTTTGTATGCTGTTGTTCTATCGTAGACGAGTGTTTTTACGACCCCATTGTCAACAAGTGTCAATTTCTTCTTCGGGACGCCTTCAAAATCAAAAGGAAAGGAGAATCCGCGTTTGTCGAATGGATTATCAACAAGTGTAAATTTTCGATGAAAGATTTTTCTTCCAATTTTACCTTTCAGACAGCTTCTTCCTTCCGAATAGAGAAGCGAATTGAATCCAAGATAACCGAGAAATATAAGGATATCCGAAACTGCTTCAGGCGTCAGGAGAACAGTATACTTACCAGGCTTATCTGTTCTTGGATTTTGTGAAAGTTTTGTCTTTCTGAAGACATCATTTTGCAGAGCATTGAAATCCATTCTGCAGATGTCTCTGTGAGAAAGCTGGCCTGAACTCGAACCATTGTCCCCTTTCATGGTGAGCCGCATAATTGCATCAGTTCCAGTGTTGTATGCAAAGAGTCCATTGCTGTTCCCGATGGCAATCTCTGATATGCCTGTGGTAAATGCTCCAAAGCATGTGAATGGCTTGCTTGCTTCGGTAATGGAATGTATAATGTTCACCTTCTTGCGGTGAGAGAGGTACTGTGTTGCGCGGAAGTATGTTGTGGCTTTCCTGTATATGCGTGGTTTTGGCAATCCATGGTAGTCAGGATCTTCTTTTTTGTGTTTGGCGATATCGATGGATTGTTCAAGCGTCCGGAGCACATTTGATCTCTTGATGCTGTTTGTAGCTGCTTCACCAATTCTTTTGCCAACAATACTTTTGATTATCAGGCGCGTGTTTTTCTCCATGACATTCTGGTGAACGATGGAATTGGCAAACCGAGTGAGATAGGAGTGTTCACTATGGAGAGAGACCTGTGTCTCAGTTGCGGTTGTTTTTGAGAATATGTAGTTAAACAGGTTTCGCGTCGTTTCCATGCCTATCATGTGCTCTTCCTCTTATCATTACTCTCTGGTAGGTTACAATGAAAGGATAAATGATTCAAACCGATCTGGGCATCAATGGATATTCCTAAAGCGCTTTCATTCTGTCTATTTCTTGATGAGCTACTTCAAATTGGCCTGCCTCGAGCAATGCTACAATAAGTTTAATATGTTTTAGTTTTGTCTGATCACCAATGTGTATTTCTACAGTAGTATTCTTGGTTTCCTTCTGCTTTGGAGTATCTGCTTCTTCCGCATCGTCTATTTCGTCAAAAGTGAGTTCCCTTATACCTTTTGCAAGTTCGTGCTCCTTTCCGACAAAGTGCTCCTGATCATCTGGCAGGACTTCAGGTGCTGTTTCAGTTTTATCCTGACCATGCATTGTTCTGCCGAATGGTTTTATGTCCAATCCGTTTTCAGATGCTTTAGCAGATGCATCATTCTCAGTTTCCTCTTCCTTTGAGAAGAAATCATCGAGAGGTGAAGCTGATTTTGATTTTTTTCCTTTGCGTTTCTTGAGTTTCTCGATTATATCATCCAATGTCTCCTCCTTGAGCGCTTTTTAAATGCATTACCCGGTTTCTGGTGGAATTTTATTGTATCGCATCCTTTTCATAAGTTGTGAGGAGTTCTCTTGCTTCAGTATTTGTCGGATCAATCTCAATTACCTTTTTAAGAGAGCCAATCGCTTCGGTGATTTTATCCAGACCTATGAGAGCTTGCGCCATATTGAGGTATAACTGCGGATACTTAAATCCCAGTTTAACGGCTTCATTAAATGATTGCATTGCCTCTTCAAACTTTTCACCTTTTAACTGGATAACGCCAAGATTATTGTATGCCTCTTCAAGACCGGGCTCTATTTCGAGAGCCTTCTTAATGCATTTAATTGCCTTCTGCGTTTGTCCTTTTTCACCGAGTATCATACCCAGGTTAAGGTGGGCTTCAGCATAGTTCTCTCTTATTTCCAATGCCTTTCGGATCTCCTTTTCGGCTGCACCGAATGAACCACGGTAGAAGAGGATAACACCACGACTTAAATGGTTTTGTGCTGTTTCAAAAAGCCGCTCTTCTTCTCTCTTCTTTTCACCTTCAACGATGCTCTTCGTCAGGTTTTCAATTGATTGAGAAACATTTGCAATGTTTGATTGTGAATTTCTTATTGCTGAAAGGATTTCATTGTTTGAATCAAGATACTTGGAGAGATTATCCGGAACCTGCGAGAGCACCTGGATGATCTCTTCCGACTCCGCTTGTCTTTTACTATTGCTGTTTTGCAGAAGTTTTTCAAACGATTTGGTCTGTTGCTCTATTGCCTTGTTGAGTTGTGTAATGGCAGAGGCTATTTCATCGCTTTTTGAATTTGATGTTTCAAGGAGCGATACAACCGATTCATCGAGTTTGCTCAATTTTATTTCAATGCCTTCCCCTCTTTTATCAATTACAGCCGAGATGACATCCTGTTTCTTGTCAAAGGTTGCTAAGGTTTCTGCGAGTATCTTAAAACCTTCCTGCAGCAATGATATACCTTCGCTTACTGAATGGATTTCGTTTTGAATTGATTCGAATACTGGAAGCTGCTTGTTGAAGGATTCTGTTTGTGATTTTTCAATATTTTCAAGTGCAGGAACCATTGTATCCTTCAATTCCGAGAATGAGGTTTTGAATGCAGTTGCCATGTTTTCACTGTTTGCAAAAAATCTTTCATATGCTTCATCCTGTCTGGTCAACAGTGTTGTATTACCCTCTTCAATTGCAGTGATAAGTCTCTCATTGCTTTCACTGGATGAGGTAGTGTAT